>JARICQ010000094.1 GCA_029264075.1 Tissierellaceae bacterium
TAAGTGGTACAAAGATATCCTTTCTTGATAGGGGTATGGGAATCAAATTTTTAGAAAATACAATCTCCCTATATCTCTTTCGAACTTCAACCAAATCTATCATATAGTACTTTCCTAAAAGTCCTATAGTAGTTTTTATACTTTTATTTAAAATTAAGTTTTCTCCATCTCCTTTTACTACAAGTGTACAATTACCTCTATCTGCAACATATTTGGGAAGAATTGCAAGTATCTCCCCTCCGAATACATCTTTCATATCTATCGCTCCTCTCTGTCTATTTAAGTCTATAATAACAGAATGTATGTTCGGTAGCAATCTTTATTGAAAAAAAGAGGACTTGCCTAAACTCACAGAAAAAAAGCTCAAAACTTAGATAAAGTCAGCTTTTCTCAAAATCTCTTAAATATTATAGATTAGAGAAAAGGAGGAGTAAATATGTTTCAGGAATTAGTAAGAAAAGCAAAATACGGAGATATAAAAGCAAAGGAAGAAATAATAAGAAACTTGCAGCCACTTTTGGTAAGCTCTATTAGAAGATACTATTACAATAAAAATGAGCTTGAAGACCTGATGCAGGAGGGAAATCTAAAAATACTAGAATCTATTGATAAGTATGAGGAGAAGAAAGGAATATATTTTCTAGGCTATGTAAAGACCATGCTAAAATACATGTACCTAGACAAGCACAAGGAGAGGGAGCATATGAGCTTAAATGAAAAAGCAACTGGTGGAGAAGATGAAATAATAGATCTACTAGTATCAGAAGACCTAGACATATCAGAAGAGATAGCAACTAGGGATGAAATAGAAGAATTGAGGGACAAGCTAAAAGAATTAACAGAAAGACAAAGAGAGATCATCATATTATTCTATATAGAAAAGAAGAACATGCACCAGATAGCAGAGAAGCTAAATATATCCTACAGAACAGTAGTCAATACAAAGACGATGGCGATTAAGAAGCTGAGGGGGATGATGTAATAAAATTATTTAAAATTAAAAAATAATTGAAGATATTTTTAAAAATGCCGATAAATATTATTGGAAAACTTTTATTTCAAATTTACTTATAGATATATATGATCTAGTATCTTTTAGAAAATTGGGAATGAGTTTTTATAAAAATAGGAGGTAAGAGAATGGGAAAAAAGGAAAATGTTTTAAGTGTTTCTTTTATTAAAAGACTAAAGACTAAATTTTTAATAGGATTTTTGGTAACTGTTTTAGCTATACTATCTGTGAGTATAGGGACACTTTATTTTAAGACAAATAATATCGTTGTAAACCAATTAGCTAGTCAGGCAGAGGATGTTGTTGATCAAGTATTGAAATCTATTGATCCTGAAGATTTCAATAATATACAGACTGTAGAGGATGAGAATAGTCAGGATTATATAAATTTAAAAAAAGAACTAATTAACCTAAAAGAACTTACTGGAGCCAAGTACATCTTTACTATGAGACAGTTAGACAATGGTGATATCGTATATGTAATAGATGCTTCTGAGGGTTCGGATACATCCCAAGTCGGTGATGTCGAAGTATTTACTGAAGGCATAGATCAAGTGGTTAATGGTGAAAGTTATACCGAGAATCAAATAGCAGACAAAGGTGATTGGGGGACTACAATAACTGCATATAAACCGATAGTAGATGCTTCTAATAAGGTAATAGGAATTGTGGGAGTAGACTATGAAGCAGAGGATGCATATAAAGCTTTTAATAATTTTAAAATCACTGCAATTATAATAGCTATAGTTTCAGCCATTATTACAATTATAATAGCTTTTGTAGCAGGTGAAATGATAGTGTCTCCAATCATAGAGTTGGCGGTAAGCTCAAAAAAAGTTTCAGAATATGATTTAAAAGTAGATGAAATAGCAGTTAAGACCGAAAGTGAAATAGGTATATTGACAAAATCTTTTAATATTATGGTAGAAAACTTAAAAGATATTCTAAATCAGATCAGGGTATATGGTGATTCACTAGAAGATACATCAGTATCCCTTGATGAAATAATATCTCAGACTACAGTGGCTATCAATGAAGTTGCTGGTACAATAGAGCAGATAGCAATAGGTGCAAATGACCAGGCTTCTGAGATGGAAAAGGGAGCTCTCCAAGTAGAGTCTTTGGCAAGTTCAATAGGAAAAGTAGATCATTCATCAAGAGAAATGGAAGAAAAATCAAATGAAACTTATAACTTGAGCAGTAGAGGTATTGAAGTTGTTAAAAATTTAATGGATAGAACAAAAGAAAGCAATCAGGCGTCTATGGAAATAAAAGATATAATAATTAAAGTGAATGAAGACTCCAACAATATAAATAATATAACTGGAACTATAAGTAGTATTGCAGAACAAACAAATTTACTAGCCCTTAATGCATCTATAGAAGCTGCACGTGCAGGTGAGGCCGGTCAGGGATTCGCAGTAGTAGCAGAAGAAATAAGAAAGCTAGCAGAAGAATCTTCAAAAGCTGTAAGAGAAATTGAATCAATATCAGTTAATATGAACGACAACTCTCAAGGTGCTATGGATACTATGAAAGGTGTAGAATCAGTAGTAAAAAGTCAAAATGACTCTGTAGAGGAAACAGAAAACATATTTAAAGAGATATCATATTCTATAAATGATCTAATAGAAAGCATAAGTAATATCAAAGATATGATAGAAAATATGAATGTAGAAAAAAACAATATGGTAGAGATGATTGAGTCAATCTCCGCAGCATCGCAAGAGACAGCTGCAGCTACTCAAGAAGTATCAGCTTCAACAGAAGAACAATTAGCATCAATGGAAGAGATTAATTCAAATTCAGAAGAATTATCGAATTTATCAATTGACTTGAAAAAACTTATAGAAAAATTTATATTTTAAGATCAGAAAGAGCCGTAAATTCTAGGATTTACGGCTCTTTCATATTTGGTGATTATCTATATCAGTAGTTGCCTCTTTCGCCTCAGGTATAATAATAGTTATTCTAGTACCTATACCTAGCCTACTTGTTATTTCAAAATGTCCATCATGATGCTCAATTATCCATTTTGCAATCGACAAACCTAGGCCAGACCCTCCTGTTTCTCTTGCTCTTGATTGATCTGACCGGTAAAACCTATCAAAAGTATTAGGCAGATCTTCAGCTGCTATTCCTATTCCACTATCTTGAACTGTAATATGAACAAAATTATCTTTCTTTGCAATCTTTAATATTATCAGCCCATCTTTAGGGGTATATTTAATACTATTATCTACAAGTATTCTAATAACTTGCTTTATAAGCTGCTTATCTACATTAACATAAGTAGGCCCCTCTAAAGATAGGTTAAACTTATGATTAGAGTCGATCATCTGTGTTTCTTTGACTACTTGGTCCATTATTTTACATATATCTAAATATTCCTTGTGAAAATTGATTGTTTCATTGTCTCCACGTGCAAGAAAAAGAAGTTGATTTACTAATTCCTTCATGCTACTAGCCTCATGTTTTATCGCATCGATAGATTCTTGCATAGTCTCAGGATCTTCTTTGCCCCAACGATCTAAAAGATTTGCATATCCATCTATCACAGCTATAGGAGTTCTTAATTCGTGAGATGCATCTGAGACAAACCTGACTTGAGATGCATAAGCATCATTTATACGATTTAGCATATCATTGATTGCCGAGGCCAAAGCCTTAAGTTCATTTTGAGAGCTATCAATAGATATACGGCTATCAAGTTTATTTACATCTATACTACTTATAGCTCCAGCTAGATCATCAATATATAGGGCTTCGGATTTAAATCCTGAAGATGAAACTTCTTCATTAAGGATTCTAGCCGTTTCCGCCAAATCGGACAAGGGTCTAAGGACTCTTCTTATACGCCTGGCACCTTTTTTTAGATTTAAAACTATAATTAAAAGCTCACATACTAAAACAATTGAAAATAGGGATAAAAACAAGCTTAACTCTGAGCCTAAGGAATATACTATTTCATAAGCATTTCCATTTATATTTGTTCCTATACTATATTTTAGTAGGTCAAGTTTTTCCAACAATTTCATGTCTTTTTTTGACTTACCTATATCAATATTTCTCTTTGATTCTTCTATTTTTACTGGAAAAGCATCTTGCATAGAGCTTGGAAGCATAAAACCTTCCATGGAAGACAATTCTTCCAACTTATATATTTGATAGTTTTCAATGTTTAAGTCTATTTGTTTATCAATATTAGCAGATATTAGAGATGAATTTATAATAATGCTAGCTCCCTCTTCAACCTTCCAAAAGATCAAAAGCAAGCCAAATATAATAATAAGTGCATTAATAGCAATGAAAGCAGAGATAAGCCTCCAAATCATTCCTACATTAAGCTTTAAAACTAGAGATGAATCTATCTTTGACTTTTTTTTGTTTGAGTTCGCGGCACTACTACTCATCTTTTATCACATATCCCACTCCACGAACAGTATGTATCAATTTAATATCAAATGGCTCATCAATTTTCGCGCGCAAATATCTAATATAGACATCAACAGAATTTGTCTCACCTGAGAAATCATAGCCCCAAATATTTTCAAGCAAGGTATCACGACTTAGTACTATGTTTTTATTTTCTAGCAAATATTGCAACAAATCAAATTCTCGCTTTGTTAAATCAACTAAATCATCATTTACTTTGACCTCCCGCTTGAATGGATCAAGACTAAGGCTATCAAGGACAATGGCTGAAGATATCTCTTGACTTTCATCGCTATCTTTTTTTCTAAGAGCCGCCCTTATCCTCGCCAATAATTCTTCTGTAGCAAAGGGCTTTGTAATATAATCATTTGCCCCACCATCAAGTCCAGAAACCTTATCTACAACTTCATCTCTAGCAGTTAATAAAATAATAGGCACTTGAGATACCTTTCGAATTCTTCTAAGGACTTCTATACCGTTTAGCTTAGGCAACATAATATCCAGTAAAATCAAATCAAAAGATTGGGCTAGAGCAAGCTCTAACCCTTCTCTTCCGTCATAGGCTTTATCAACTTCATAGCCTTCATATTGAAGTTCTAGTTCTATAAATCTAACTATTTTCTTTTCATCTTCAATTATTAAAATCTTCTCCATTAGGCTTGTCACCCTTCATATCTTTTTTAATTTTTTCAGCTGCATCTGCTACTGAATCCATAGCATCATTTATGTTTTTCTTACCTAAATCAGGTCCAGTAAAACTATATCTATATCCAAAGAACAATCCAATAATTATTGCAGGAACAATAAACCAAAACATAAATATTATAAAAAATGCAAATATTGTGGTAGGAATAGACATGATCTTCTTATCACCTTTTGAAACTTCAAAGTGATTTTCATTACCTTTTTTAATCATCTGACCAGCCCAATTTAAGAATCTTTTCATTAATTCAGAAAAGGATGTTCCGCTATCTTCATCAGATTCATTTTCATACTTTTGCCTTTGCAAGGAATTTTGCTGATTTTTTTCTTCATTTTTAGAACTATGATAGCCACCATTTTGAGGTTCTTGAAGAAGACCTTGCTTTTCAAGAACTATTACTGCTTCTAATATGTCTCCGTTTGTCTCTTCTAAAGCCATTTTTGCTTGATCAAAAGTAATATCACCATACTGACGTAATTTTTCTACTTGTTCTAAAGTAACCATATTTAAAACCTCCTATTGTTTAATATGGTTTAATCATATCAACTCTATATTCAAGAGACATTCATATAAAATTAAAATCTCATTAGAATTTATTATATTAGCAATAGTTTTATTATATCATTATATCCTATAAAAGTTTACATTTAAAAACTAGAAGAACATTTATATCCTTCTAGTTTTTAAATTTATATTAACTTGTACTGACTTCGGAAAGACTGTCTATTATCTTAACTAACTCTCCAATTTCTGGTTTACTCATCTGGGCATCAGCTCCTACTGATGCTCCCTTGTGCTTTAAATCATCAGTGATCAGAGAAGAAAATATAACTACAGGAAGAGCTTTTAGTATAGGGTCTTCCTTTATTTTCTTGGTAAGGGTATGTCCATCCATCTGTGGCATTTCAATATCTGTAATCATTATATGAGCGTCTTCTATAAAGTTTTCTTTTTTTTCATCTGCAAGCCTAGTCAGGTAGTCTAAGGCTTGCCTGCCATCGTTAAAAAACTCCATATTCTCATAGCCTGCTTTAGTTAGAGTATCTTTAATGAGCTCTCTTATCATAGAGGAGTCATCAGCCAAAACTAGCCTTACCTTAGACCTATCTATGTTAGCAATCTTGTCAATCTCACTATCTATAATCCCAACCTCTGGATTTATATCGGTAACTATTTTTTCATAGTCTAGGAGCAGTATAATTCTATTTTCATAGACTATATTTCCTATTACCAGGTCATTGAATGAGATACTATCAGGTTTTTTGATGTCCTCCCAAGTTATACGACGTATTCCGATAGTATCATCAAAAGCAAAGGCCACCTTTGTTTGATTGAAT
>JARICQ010000012.1 GCA_029264075.1 Tissierellaceae bacterium
GATCTTAAATCTGAATTATCTACCAGTATTAAATCCAGATATAGTTACAGCGGTATCTTTAATGGCTCTCTTTAGGTTTTTAAGGATTGAATTTGGCTTGATTACAATGCTTCTTAGTCACATAGTCTTTTCAATACCATATGTAATACTATCAGTACTGCCCAAGCTAAAGCAGATGAACCAGCATTTGGCAGAAGCTGCTATGGACCTTGGTGCTACTCCCTTCTATGCCCTTAGAAAAGTAGTTATACCAGAGATAAAGCCAGGTATAGTAACAGGGGCTCTTATGGCCTTTACACTTTCAGTTGATGACTTTGTAATAAGCTTTTTCAATACAGGGCATGGGGTTTCAAATCTAAGTATAACCATATTTTCAATGTCAAGAAGAGGTATAAATCCAACTATAAATGCCCTATCAACATTGATGTTCATAGGACTGCTTATACTTCTTTTGCTAATAAATAAAAGAACTGAAAAAAATGAATTAGAAAGAGGTGTCTAGGATGAAAATAAAAAGAATAGCTTTAATAATTGGATTGTTTCTAGTAATGGGACTCGCCCTTACGGGATGCGGGGAAGAAAAAGAATATATAAATGTATACAACTGGGGAGATTATATTGATAAAGATGTTTTAGATGATTTCGAAGAAGAATATGGCATCCAAGTAAGGTACGATATGTTTGAGACAAATGAGGATATGTATATTAAAATCAAGCAGGGAGGAAGCGATTATGATGTGCTTTTCCCTTCAGATTATATGATAGAAAGAATGATTAGAGAAGATATGTTGGTTAAGATAGATAAGGCAAATATTCCTAATTTAGAAAATGTAGGAGAAGATTTTTTAGACCTAGACTTTGATCCAGAAAATGACTACTCAGTTCCATATATGTGGGGAACTGTAGGGATCATATACAATACAAGTATGGTGGATGAAAATGTAAATAGCTGGGATATACTTTGGAATGAAAAGTATAAAAATCAAATAATAATGTTAAATAGCCAAAGGGATACTATAGCAGTAGCTCTTAAAAAACTAGGCTATTCTATGAATACTAGAGATATAGCTGAGTTAGAAGAGGCTAAGGATGAATTAATCAAACAAAGACCTCTTGTCTATGCCTACATGGGAGATGATATCAAAGGTGCCATGGTAAGCGGGGAGGGGGCAGTAGGAGTAGTATGGTCAGGAGATGCAGTAGCAATGATAAGAGAAAATCCAGACCTTGCCTATGTAATACCGGAGGAAGGAACAAATCTTTGGTTTGATAATATGGTAATCCCTAACACCTATCAAAATAAAGAAGGAGCTGAAAAGTTTATTAACTTTATGGCAAGACCAGATATTGCAGCTAGAAATACAGACTATATAGGATATTCCACCCCTATAGTAGAAGCTATAGAAATGCTTCCAGATGATATAAAAAACTCCCAAGTGGCTTATCCATCTGATGAAGTAATCAATGATCCAAAGACAGAAATATTTAAAGATCCAACAGATATAATAAGTGAATATGATAGAATTTGGACTGAACTACAATCAATTAATTAATTTTAGCCCTCGCAAAAGTGAGGGCTTTTGTGTAAAATTCAATCTAATGGGTAAATATTAAAAATAAAACAAATAAAGAGGTGTATAGATGGAAATGACAAATTATGTAATCATTGGAAATGGAATTGCAGGTCTATCAGCAATTAAAGAGATACGAAAAAAAGACAAAGAATCTACCATAAAGGTAGTAACTAGTGAGGGTGTGTTAACCTATTATAGGACAAAACTTACTGAATATATTGCCAAGGACTTCAAAGACGAAGATCTTTTAGTTTCAAAAGAAGAATGGTATAGAGAAAATAAAATAGAAGTCTATTTAAATAAAATAGTAGAAAAAATAGATACTGAAAACAAGAAGCTATTACTTGATGATAGGCAGGAGATAAAATATGATAAGCTTTTAATAGCAACTGGAAGTAGGCCCTTTGTACCTCCAATAACAGGAAAGTTTAAAGAAGGGGTATTTGCTCTTAGAAGTTTAAAGGATATCCACTATTTGCAAAATTATTTAAAAAATCTTAAAAAAGTTACAGTAATTGGTGGGGGACTCTTAGGTCTTGAAGCTGCATGGTCACTAAAAAAATTGGGCAAAGAAGTTTCTATAGTTGAATTTGCACCATATTTACTTCCTAGACAAGTAGATAGGGAAATATCAGAAAAACTTCAAAGGAAATTAGAAGAAGAAGGATTTAATATTTATCTGGACTCTCAAACAGAAGAAATCCTTGGACAAGGAAAAGCAGATGGAATAAGATTAAATAATGATAGAAAATTAGATACAGAAGCAATTATTATATCTGTAGGAATCAGGCCAAATTTAGATCTTGTAAGAGATACAGATATAAAATTTGACAAGGGTATCATAGTTGATAAGAATTTAAAAACTAGTGTAGATAATATATATGCAGCAGGAGATGTAGTGGAGATAGATAAGACCATACTTGGACTTTGGACAGTGGGGAATGCAGAAGGTAAGGTTGCTGGAGCAAATATGACAGGTGAGGGCCTAGAATATACAAATCCAAATATATTTACCAATTTACAAATAGGAAATGTGAAACTATTTTCAGCTGGAATAATTAATGATAGTGAAAAAACATATGAATACAAATCAGAAGATGTTCATCACAAGATATTTGTAAAAGGAGGAAAAATAGTAGCTGCTATTTTATTTGGAGATTTATCAAAAGTCAATAAAATCAGAAATGCAGTCTTTACTAATACGGGCATAGAAGATTATTTAAAAGAGGATAATAGCTTTATAGAGTTAAAATAATAATAATAAGGGAGGCAATTATATGGATATAAAATTTTATGGTGCAGCTAAAATGGTAACTGGCTCAAATTATCTAATAGATACTGAAGAGTATAAAATTTTAGTTGACTGCGGTATGTTTCAAGGAAGTCAGGAGACTGAGAGAAAGAACTTTGAAGAGTTTCCTTATGATCCAGAAGAAATAGATATTCTCTTCCTAACGCATGCCCATATAGATCATAGTGGAAGGATTCCAAAACTTGTAAAAGATGGATTTAGAGGAAGGATAATAACTACAAATCCGACCTATGATTTATGTAAGATAATGCTAAAAGACAGTGCGAAAATTCAAGAGTCAGATGTAGAATGGGAGAATAGAAAGAGAAAAAGAGCAGGAAAGCCTCCAGTAGAACCACTCTATACAATGGGAGATGCTGAAAATAGCCTGAATTATTTTGAACCTTATTTTTATGATCAAAAAATAAAGATAAACGATGATATAGAGGTCAGATTTAAAGATGCAGGTCATATACTTGGGTCTTCCATACTCGAACTTTGGATAAGAGAAAAAGAAGAGGATTTAAAGATAGTATTCTCTGGAGATTTAGGAATGCCAGATAGGCCAATCATTAAAAGTCCAGAATATATAGATGAAGCTGATTACTTGGTTATAGAATCAACCTATGGAAACAGAAATCATGAGTCATTTCAAGATAGTAGCGATCAGTTAATTGATATAATAAATGAGACTGCATTAAGAGGTGGAACTGTAATTATTCCTTCATTTGCAGTGGGTAGAACCCAAGAGCTTATATATCAATTAAATAAGTACTACGAATATAACAAGGATCTAGAAGAGCATATGAGGATACCAGTCTATGTAGATAGTCCAATGGCAATAGATGCTACGGAAGCCTTTAAAAAGAATTCAAGTTCATTTGATGATGAGGCTAGAGACTTAGTTCTAAAGGGAGACAATCCATTTGAATTTAGGAATCTGAGGTATACTCGTACTACAGAGGAATCTATGGCCTTGAATAAATTTCAATTTCCAAAGGTCATTATATCATCAAGTGGAATGGCTACAGCTGGAAGAGTGAGGCATCATCTGAAACACAATTTGTGGGACAAGAGAAATAGTCTGGTATTTGTAGGATATCAAGCCAATGGTACACTTGGAAGGATACTCCTTGACGGAGTAAAGAATGTAAAAATACTTGGAGAAGAGATAAATGTAGGTGCAGAGATACATTCTCTAGAAGGGTTTTCAGCACATGCAGATCAAAATATGCTCTTAGAATGGATAAATAAATTTGATAGAAAACCTAAAAAAGTATTTATTGTCCATGGGGAAGAAGAACAAGCTGAGGCTCTATCAACTTTAATTGAACATCTTTACAAGATAAAGACAATAATTCCAAATCTTGGAGATTCATATAAGATAGAAAAGCATAGTTTTGAGCTTAAAAAAGGAGTCAATCTTGAGCCTGCTATGTTAAAGGAAGATATTGAAAATGAACTTGAACTAGCATATAATCAATTTAGTGCCTTGATGGATAAATCACAAGACATAGTTGATGAAAAAACACTCTCAAAAGAGTATGATGGGATAAAAAACAAACTCATCAGTCTTCAGCATATGTTAATGGATTTAAATATTACAATAGGTAAATAAGTTTTTTTAGGAGGAGAAAATGAAATATATAGTTAACAACTCAAATAATCCACATTACAATTTAGCTTTTGAAGAATATTGCTTTAAACATCTAGAGATTAATCCAGACGAGGATTATGTAATACTATGGATAAATGGACCAGCAATAATAGTAGGAAAAAATCAAAATACTCTAGAAGAAATAAACAAGGACTACACAGATGAAAATAATATAAAAATAGTTAGAAGAATAACTGGTGGTGGTGCAGTATATCACGACTTAGGAAATTTGAATTTCAGTATATTAACCCTAGATACAGGTGAAGGAAAGATCGACTTTCAAAAGTACAATATCCCTATAGTTAGAGCCTTGCAAAAACTAGGAGTTAATTGTGAATTATCTGGAAGAAATGACATGACAATAGATGGTAAGAAGTTCTCTGGTATAGCTCAATCCGTATGGAAAAAAAGAGTTTTAAATCACGGGACACTCCTATTTGACACTGATTTAGAAGTTCTATCAAAGGGGCTAAATGTAAAACAAGATAAAATAGCATCAAAAGGAGTAAAATCTGTAAAAAGTAGAGTAACAAATATTAGACCTTATATGAAAGAGGATGTTGATATCCATGGATTTAAAGATGTTCTTTTAAACACTATATTTTCTATGGCAGATACTGAGCCTACAGAGTATAAGTTAAGTGATGAAGACATCAAAAATATAGATGAACTGTACAATGAAAAGTACAATACTTGGGAATGGAACTATGGAAGTAGTCCAAAGTTTGAATACAAAAATTATAAGAGATTTCCTTTTGGAAGCATTGATGTTAGATTTAATGTTATTGATGGTGCTATAGGAGAGACGAATATATACGGTGATTTCTTTGGCTCTAAAGATGTATCCATCTTAGCAGAAAAACTAAATGGAACAAACTATGAAAGACAAGCAGTGAAAGCTGCTATAAAAGATGAGCCATTAGATAAATACTTTGGAAATATAAGAGAGGAAGAGTTTTTAGATTTAATATTCTAAATCAATACCCTTAGCAATCAATAGCTAAGGGTATTAGTTTAATAATAATAAAGAAAAGGATGAGCTTAAATGAAGATGCCAGAAAAATTAAACTTTGCAAATTTGCCTACCAAGATAGAAAAGCTAGAAAGATTAAGTGACAAATTAAATAAAAATATATATCTAAAGAGAGATGATCAAACTGGAAGTGAGATATCTGGAAACAAGATAAGAAAACTAGAATATGCTATTAAAGAAGCACTTGACAATGGATGTGATTATTTAATCACATGTGGTGGACTAGGGTCAAATCATGCTAGAGCAACTACAGCCATTGCAGCAAAGCTGGGGATAGGGTCTTATCTTGTGCTTAGAGGCGAAGAAGATGCTGAGCTAGAGGGGAATCTTTTTCTAGACAAAATACTTGGAGCTAAGATAAAATGGATTTCAAAAGAAGAATATGCAAAAAACAGAACTGAGATAATGGAAGCTATAAGAGAAGAATTGTATAAAAAAGGTCACAATGGATATATAATACCAGAAGGAGCTTCAAATGGAATTGGATCTTTTGGATATATAAATGCTATGAAAGAAATTGAAGTCCAAGAAAAAGAGATGGGTGTATATTTTGATTCAATAATAGTCCCAGTAGGATCAGGTGGCAGCTATGCTGGGCTTTTTTATAGAAATCATATGGAGGACAGAAAATCAAAGATATATGGGGTAAACGTATCAAGTGATGCAGAACATTTCAAAGAAGCTATAATGGGATTACTAGAGCAAATAGATAATTATACAGGTGAAAAAATCGGTATAGAAAAGGATCAGATAAATATAATTGATGGCTATGTAGGTAAGGGCTATGCCTTAAGCACCAAGGAAGAAATTGATTTTATAAGTAATCTTGCTAGGACAGAAGGTTTGGTACTAGATCCAGTATATACAGGAAAGGCCATGTATGGAATGGTAGAGGAAATTAAAAAGGGAAATTTTTCAAACTCTGAAGATATATTATTTATCCATACTGGTGGAATATTTGGTTGGAATAGATTTGCTAGGGAATTATTGTAAGCATAAACTATAAAAATTTAAATGCAGGAGATGGAAAATGAAAGAAAATATAAGGACTCAAAAAAAAGTCTTTACCATAAGATTTGCCAGAGAAGAAGATGTATCTCTCATACTCGAGTTTATTAAGGAATTAGCAGATTATGAAAAATTACTTCATGAAGTAGTAGCTACAGAAGATATACTCCGAGAATCCCTATTTAAAAGAAAAGTTGCAGAAGTAGTTATAGCTGAATATAAAAAAGAGCCTATGGGATTTGCCCTATTCTTTCACAATTTTTCTACATTTCTAGGAAAACCTGGACTTTATTTAGAAGACTTATACATAAGGCCAGAGATGAGAGGGAGGGGCTACGGTAAAACTCTATTGTCCTTTTTAGCAAAGCTTGCTAAAGATAGAGATTGTGGCAGATTTGAATGGTGGTGTATAGATTGGAATGAACCCTCAATTCAGTTCTATAAAAGTATAGGGGCAGAAGCAATGGATGAATGGACAGTCTATAGGGTAGATGGAGAGAGACTGGATAGTTTAGCGGCGGAGTTCTAAATCCTAAAAACTTGACATTATTAGCTCTTAGTACTATAATGAACGAGTATTCATTAAATGAATTCAAATTCATTATATATACAAGGAGATGATTAAATGAGTAGTGAAGGAAAAAAAAGAACAGGCTTAATGGCGGAGGGGCCAATTAGAAAAACCCTCATTACATTAGCCATACCAACTATAATAGCAACAATAATAAATGCTATCTATAATTTTGTAGATACATTATTTGTGGGAATGTTAAATGATACTTCTGCTATGGGAGCAGTGTCAGTAGCATTTCCATTATTTATGATTTTAACTGCAATGGGGCAGATGATAGGAGTAGGATCGGCATCCTATATCTCAAGAAGCTTAGGGGCAGGAGAGAAAGAAAAAGCTGACAAAACTGGATCAACCGCACTTTTTCTAGCAATTGTAATAGGGATAGTAGTGACCATATTTGTCTTGTTGTTTCTAGAACCAATATTAAAACTAATGGGAGCCACTGAATCAGTACTGGTTCCAGGAAAAAATTATTCTACTTGGATAATAGGGGGAAGCATATTTACAATTATAAATATGACCCTAAATAATGTAGTTAGAGCAGAAGGAAATGCTAGATATAGCATGAATGCATTGGTCATTGGTGCAGTTTTAAATATAATATTTGATCCAATCTTTATGTTTGCTTTCAATCTGGGACTTCAGGGAGCTGCAATAGCAACTGTAGCTGGTCAGATGTTTTCTACAGTATATCTTTTGAAGTATTTTATAGGTAATAGATCATATATCAAGATGAGTAGGGCGAATATTAGCAGAGAAATAGAAATATATAAGGAAATATTTAAGATAGGACTACCAGTATTTTTCATGCAATTCTTGTCTAGCATGGCCTTTAGTATACAAAATATAGCTGCTGCAAACTATGGAGAGGAAGCTCTCGCAGCCATAGGAATTTCACTTAAAATAACAATGCTACCTATGTTTGTCATGATGGGCTACAATCAAGGATTCCAACCATTTGCAGCCTACAACTATGGAGGGAAAAACTTTAAAAGAGTTAGAGAAGGTTTAAAGGTATCTATAAGATGGATGGTATCTTTTGGTTTCTTAGCAAGCTTGTTGCTTATATCAATACCAGAAGTATTTATTAAGATGTTTTCAAGTGAGCCAAAAGTTATCGAATATGGAGTAAATAATTTAATAGCCTATAGTATATTTATGCCATTAGTAGGATATTTAATGATAAATACAGGATTATTCCAAAGTTTTGGAAAAGGTAAGCAAGCAGCTACGCTAGCTATTGTTAGACAGGGAGTTTTCTTTATACCCCTACTAGTATTTTTCCCAGGTATGTTTGAAGCTTATAGCGGCCAGTTATCCTTTATTATCAACTTATTTCCATATAAGATGCCAGCAGGGTTGGCAGGCATTATGGCTGCACAGCCAATAGCAGACATACTTTCTGTTATTTTAACAGGAATATTTGCATATTCAATTAAAAAAGAGATATCTATTGAAGAGGATAAAAATATAGAAAAACTAGGTGAATTAGAATGCCAAAACTAATGTTAAATATAGAAGAGAGGATATTTTTATCAGCCAAGGAGCTTTTCAATGAAAAAGGGTATGAACAAGTAAATATGAAAGACATCTCCAATAGAGCAAGTATAGCGGTAGGTACACTGTACAATTATTTTTCTAATAAAAATGACTTGTATCTTTCTGTATTAGAAAATAGTTGGAATCTTACCTTTAAGAAACTTGATAAAATATTAGATAAAGATATAGATGAAAAAGAAAAGCTAGAGACTTCTGTGAGCCTTATATATGATGAAATTTTATATAGGAGATGTATGGGAATACAAGTTAGAAAGGTAAAGGGTTTAAAGGCAGACAAATCAATTGAAAATATTGAAAGAAAAATAAAAAAGAATATAAAGATGATATTTATAGATATAAAAATAAAAAAACAATTTGAAGATGATCAAAATTTACTTGATAAATTAGTTTATACACTCCTTATAAACTTAACTATGCTGATTGATCTCTATCCAGAAGATAAGGAGAAAAATATAGAATATCTCTTAAAGGGGCTAGTTGTATATTTTGAACAAACAATCTAATAATTAATTCATGGATTAATAATCTTTCAGTATACAATAGTAAATGCGGATATGTCAATAGAAAGATTTGAAAACTTTGCACTTTAGTGGTATAATGTTAGTAGATTGTAATAAAATTGACATATAAATAGAGAGAGTTATTTAAACTGCGTTTATGTGTAAGATGGAGGGATAGATTAATGAATTTTGTTAATAAGAAAGTATCTCATAAAACTTTTGGTGAAGGTAAGGTAATTGATTATGATGACTCTTATATAAAAATAAATTTTGAAGAAGGCGAGAAAAAATTCCTTTTTCCAGATGCCTTTAAAGATTATATTACCTTTATTGATGAAAATGCAAATGATTTGGTAAATGAGAAAAATGAAATAAAGGATGCAGAAATCAGAGAAGAAGAGAGATTAATTCAAGAGGAAAAAGAGAGACAAGAATTAATAGCAAAGAAAGAAAAAGCTTTAGAAGAAGAGAGACAATACATTATAGAGCAAAAAAGACTCCTAAGAAGTAGCAAAGTACATTCCAAAATACAATCTGTTTTTTGGTGTGAAGAAGGCGAAGAAGAAGATATATTTAGAGATTGGCAGGTTTTCACTGGCGAGATTAAAAGCGGTAAAAACAAAGGTCAGCCAAGAAAACTACCTAGGATGAATCAGAACAGTGTATGCCTTATAACTAGAAGACAGGGAAAAATGAAAGAAGAAGATAGACAGATATTGGGTTTATTTATGGCAGATGAGTCTTTTGATGGAAGAAAATGTGAAGATGGATATATTAAAGCCCATCCCAAATATAGAATACAGTTATCCGAAGAAGAATCAAAAGAGATGCTCTTTTGGAATTATTACATTGATGAAAAATCGCCTGAAAGAACTACTTGGAATTCAGGAAGACAGAGATATTACGATAATATATGGACAGCTCAAATTTTAAGAGATATTATTGAATTAAAAGAAGATCCTAAAGAAAAAGAACAAGCAAAGGCATTCTTTGAAGAGTTCTGTAGGGTTAATATTATAGATCCAGAGGAATTACCAGTCGCTGATGGAGTTTTAATGAATATTTAAAAGAAATATCAAATTGATAAATAGGGTCAAAGTTTATTCTAAATGAACTTTGACCCTATTTATATGTAGACTAATACGACTTTATTTAAGAGCTTCTATATGATATAATGTCGGCAAAGCAAGAAAATAGTTAAGGAGAAAACTTATGATTAGAGAGATTTTAGAGAGTGAAAAAAATATAGTATTTGACCTTGCCAAGAGAGATGTTATTAGAAATTACTTTATACTACTAGGTCTTTTAAATAAAAAAACTGTATATGAGAAAATTTATGGTGAATTTATGTCAGGTGAACTTAAGGCAATACTCTTAAAGAGAAAAAGTGGAACATTACAGTTTTATTCGCCAACTGATTTTGATCTAGATGGATTTGGAGAGATAATCCTTAATTTAAATGCCCATTCAATGATAGGAGCAAAGTCTTATTGTTCTAAGTTTCTTGAAAGAGGTATTTTTTCAAGCTCAAGGGATGGAGCTTATATGGCTAAGCTTGAAAAAAAGCACATAAAAAATAGATTTGAAAATAAATATAAGATAAGAGAAATAAGAGTAAATGATTTAGAGAAAGTAGTAGACCTATACAAAAGTGTTTTTCCAAGCTTTGCTCCAAAAGAAGTAATGGAAGAAAAGTTAAAGACCAAACGCGGTAGAGGAGTTTTGATAGAAGAAGATGGAGAAATAATATCGGTATGTCAAACTGATTTTGAAACAAGTGATTCAGTAGTTATAGTCGGAGTAGCAACGAAAAAAAGTCATAGAAATAAGGGTCTAGCTACATTTTGTCTAAAAGTAATTATCGAAACTTTAGCAAATGAAGGTAAAGATATATATCTTCAATATGATAATTTAGAGGCAGGTCAAATATACAAAGAACTTGGATTTAAGGTGATTGATCAAATTGTTCACTTAAAGAGAGGAGATAAATAATGAGATTAAAAATGAAATTAATCTTAAGTATAATAGTAATATCAATGGTCTTTTTTACAGGATGTAGTAGAAATCTTCAGGCATCAAAGACTTTAAATTTAATAGTAAACAAGAAAGACATCACAGCCAATGCAATGCCAATAATAGAAAATGATCGAACATTAGTGCCTATCAGATTTATTTCAGAAGAATTAGGTGCAGAAGTAGATTGGAATGCTAGTAGGCAGACTGTATTAATAGAAAAAGATGGAAATTCAGTAGAGCTAAAGATAAATAGCAAGCTAATCAGCTATAACGATGGGTCTGACTACCAATTAAGTGATGTAGAGCCCCAGCTATTAAATGAAGATGAAGATGGAAATCTAAGGACTTATGTTCCTTTGAGGCTAGTGGGTAATGCCTTAGATATCGAAGTAGAGTGGAATGAAGAAGAGAATAATATTTATATAGATTCAAAGAAAGAAGCAGAAGAGACCCCACCTTCAAATATAAAGATAATTAGCCAAGAGAAAAATCAGCTAATAACAGGAGAGACTTATCTCCAAATAGAAACATCAAGTGATTATCCTAATGGAAGTGAATTGAATTTTCTTTTAATGGACAAGGGAGAAAGAGCAGGATTTATAGTAGCTAGAGGTGAGGAAATTGAAGGTAAATATGAGTTTACTCCAAAGATAGAAGATAATGGTGAAAAAATACTCCTAGCAGCAATCTATGATCTTAACGGAGAATATATAGAAGGAGAGGCTATAGCAGTAGAGATTAAAGTAGATCCTCTAGTAGAACTTTCAGGTGTAAAAGATGATGATAGAATTACTTCAACGGTAGATCTTGGAGTAGATACAAACTTCATTCCCCTATATGTTAAATATGAGATGAAAGAGATTGATTCATCATATGAGGGAGACGAGAACTTAACAGATGTAAAAGATCCGCTCGGATCATTTACTTGGAATCCAATGATGAAAGATAATGGTAGATATTTAATTCGTGCAGTTGCATATGACATTGATGAGAAAAAATATTACAGTGATCCTATAAGGGTTGAAGTAGCTCGAGACAGAATTTTAACATTATCTGGTATAAAGGAAAATGATAATATAAACAATAGTATTGTACTTTCAACTAATAGAAATTTCGATGTAAGTGAAACGGAATATATGATAAGAGATGTAAATACAGGGATAGTATCTACACTTGAAAAGATTCCATATGGAGATTATAGATGGAGCCCAGGGCCAAGAGACTCTGGATCCAAAGAGCTCTTTGTAAGGGTTGTGGATAGGGGAAAGACCTATTACAGTGACCCTGTAAGGGTAAGAGTGGATGGAAGCCCAAAGTTGTTCCTAGAGGGAATAGGGCCAGGGCAGGTAGTAAATGAAGAAACCCCATTAAACTATAATAGCAATGTAGATATTGAGAATATAAAATATATAGTTACAAATCCCAAAACTAGAGAAAAAAGAGATATCCTTCCAATCGAAGGAGAAGCTGTATTTATCCCCCAGGAAGATGAAAGTGGAGATATGAAAATAGAAGTTCAGGGAACTTATGGATCTAGTATAATATCTAGTGAGCTAGTAGACTTTAAAGTCTATCAGGGTGAATTTTATGGACCAGAGCCAATAGTTGAGAAGGATAAATTTATCCCTTTCATATCAGAATATGCACTAGATTCCTATGATGAAATTGGAATGTCAGCAGCCCTTCAAACAGCACAGGCCATATTGGAGTCTGGTTGGGGACAAAGTATTCCAGTAGATAAATATACTGGTGTATTGTCATATAATTTATTTGGAATAAAGGGAGAAGGAACAGCAGGATCTGTTACTTCCAATACCTGGGAAGTCTACAATGGAATCACATATAGGGTAGATGCAGATTTTAGGGCTTACAATGATCTAGATGAGAGTTGGAAAGATCACAAGGCCTTGCTTTTAAAGCTAGATAGATATAAGCCATTTACAGAAGTTATGTATGACTATACAAAAGGAGCTTGGGCTCTTAAAAGAGCAGGCTATGCAACAGATCCAAACTACCCAATCAAACTAATAAATATAATAAAAAAATATAATTTGGATGAGTTAGATAAAATTGAGATATAAAGATAAAATCCATATAAATTTCGCTTTAATGGGTATACTAATATTAGAAAACAATTAGGAGTGAAAAATATGGATAAAGAGAGAATAGAATACTTTAAGTCTAGATTACTAGAAGAGAGAGAAAAAACGTTAGATTCTATAAAAAATATAGAGAAAAGAACACAGGAGCTAGAGGGTCAAGTTGAAAGTGAGCTTTCTACTTATGAAAACCACCCTGCAGACTCAGGTACAGAATTATATTTAAAAGAGCAAGACTATGGATTTGAAGAACAACTAAAAGAAACTCTTGAGGAGATAGAAAGGTCTTTAGCTGACATAGAGAAAGAGAGATATGGATATTGTGACAATTGTCAAAAAATGATAAGCGAAGAACGCTTAGAAGTATTGCCATATGCTAAAACCTGCCTTGCTTGCTCTGATGGAGAAGAAACAGAAATCAAAGACAGAAGTAATGAGGATGAAATACTAGAATATAAAAAAGATACATCAGAAGAGACGCTAGGATACAGTAGGAAAGATGGATATAGAGACACATTTAAAGACAATGTAGTTCCAAATGATCCGTCCTACTCTACAGGAGATAAGCTAGGAATAGAGGATGAAAGAGATGAATATGAAATTACTGAAGAAATTGAAGAGCTGACATATCAAGAAGACGAAGATGATTTAAGATAAAATTAAATAAAATAAAAGATAAGGCTCTAGCTTTAAAATATACTTTAAGCTATAGCCTTATCCTTTATTAAAAACTATTTATTATAATTCTTAGAAGCTGGTGCCTTTACTACTATCAGCTCTAGTACTTGATCATGAAAGTTTTTCACATCCATTTTGATTCCATACGGAATTTGTAGGATTTCTCCTTTTTTGTATTCGTGTACTTCTTGCTCACCAAGCTTTATTGAAAGAGTACCCCTTAATATTGTCATATATACATTTGAGTTTGACATATGAACTGGTAGCCCTTCGCTTTTATTAAATACCATATGAATATAATTTAAGTTGTCATCCATGATTATCTTTTCTACAGCATTATGATCTTCTGTGCTATAGTTATAAACTTTTTCAATCATTTAAATATCTCCTCCTT
>JARICQ010000016.1 GCA_029264075.1 Tissierellaceae bacterium
TAATCTTCAATAGCTTTAAAAAATCAAATTGGACTTGTATGTCAAAAATACAAGAATGATATTTTTTTAAAATAAAGGATGGTGCATATGATTTATAATTTTAAAACAAATAAATCTCCACAATTATCTAAAGTGGGTGGAAAGGCAAAGGCACTAATAGAAACTACTAAGGCCGGATTTTCTGTACCTGAGGGATTTACTCTTTCAGTAGAGTTTTTTCAGCCTTGGCTAGTGGAGATAAAGTCCTCAAAAGAATGGGAGGATATGCTAGTAGATACAAGCAAAGAAAATTGCGATATAGTTTTAAGAAAGGCTTCAAGTATGAGTTTTGATAAAGAACAAAGGATAGCCTTTGAAATGGAATTTAAAGATTTAGCTGGAGATCTATTTGCTGTTCGTTCTTCATCTCCCGAAGAAGATTTAGAGGACACTAGCTTTGCTGGTATGTATGAAACTTTCTTGGGGATTAATAGAAGTGAATTAGAGAAGGCTGTTTCAAAGACCTTTGCATCAAGCTTTGATTATAGGCTAATGACCTACAAGATACAAAATGGACTAAGCTTAGAAGGCACATCTATAGCTGTCATCATCCAAAGACAAATTGCATCTCATCTAAGTGGTGTTGGTTTTTCATTGAATCCTCTCAACAATGCCTATGATGAGGTCCTCATAAATGCAAGCTTTGGACTTGGAGAAGCAGTTGTATCTGGAATTGTAACTCCAGATACCTATATTGTAGATTCAGTTAAGAATCAAATAATTGAAAAAAAGATAAATGAGAAAAAAATTAGGATAGATCTTAAGAGTGATGGGGGAACCAAAGAAGTACAAAATGATAAGCCCCTAGAACAATCTCTATCAGAGGAACAAATCATGGAGCTTTCAAGTCTGATCAAGAAGTGTGAATCCCATTATGATTTTCCAATTGATAGTGAATGGGCTTATGAAGATGACAAGCTTTATCTACTACAGGCAAGACCTATTACAACATATTTGCCCTTGTTTCCAGAACTTCTTACAAGGCCAGAAGAAAAAAAGAAAATATATATAGATCTTATGTATATGACTCAAGGCTTTGATCAGCCTATGAGTGTTCTTGGACTTGAAATCTGGGCTAAAATGTTAGATAGAATTAAAGGTGGAATGATGACATCACAGGTAAGGGGAACAACACCTGCTATCCATGGAAGGCAGTATATAAGCGTAACGGACATACAAAAGCTTATGGGTAAAAAGGGTGTTAATAAATTTTTGAATTCTTATGATGGAAATATAAAAAGAATATTTGAAGATATTGGAGATTTAGACCATCTTGTGCCTGACAAAAAACCTGAAGGCACAGAGGGCAGCAAAAAGAAAATGGCTAGAATGATATTAACTATGCTTCCTTCAATGTTTAAATCAGTATTTTTCAACCATAGGTCTGTAATCGAAGAATATAAAAGACTTGCTGATAAACTTGTAGAAAATACAAAAAATCTTAAAAAAGAAGATGACTTTGATAAAAATGTTGAAATAGCTTTAGATAGCTTTACTACAATTATGGGCTCAGCATCTGCTATGATGGCTGGAATGATTTCACAAAATGCTATTAAAAAAATGTTTGTAGGAGATAGTGTGGAAAAGGAGATTGTAGCCCTGGCAATGGATCTTGAAGGAAATCCTACTTCTGAAATGGGACATTTACTATTTAAACTGGCTAGCTATGAGGAATTTAAAAATATATCCTCAAGAGAAAATTTTATTGAAATAGCAGAAAAAAGAAATTTTTCTAAAGATTTATTAGAAGATTATGATCAATTCATGGATAAATTTTCAGGACGTGGTTTTATGGAAATAGATGTAGCCTCAAAGAGAATAGATGAAGACCTGGGCATGCTCTATGACAAACTCATACAAATAGATACTGAAGATAACCAAGTTACTAAGGTTAAAGAAAAGCGAAAAATAGCTTATGATAAGCTTTTAAAAATTGCTAAAGAAAAAGGCAAAGAGAAGAAATTCTTGAAAAACCTTGAAAAATATCAGGAGACCTTTGGTTATAGAGAACATCCTAAATATATTATAGTATTAATATTTGCAGAGCTCCATAAAATTTGCCTTGAGCTAGCTAAAGATTGGGTAGATAGAGGAAGACTTGATAATCCTTACCATATATTTGACCTTCATATAGAAGAGATTGCAAGGGCACAAAAATATGAATCAATAGATTTGAGAAGACTTAGAGATAGAAACCTAGATCCGTATAAAAAGCTTGCTCATATAAAGAACTGGCCACTTGTGATTGATTCAAGAGGAAAGATCTATAAGCCTAGGATGGATATAGAAGATGGAGATATAAAGGGAGACCCTATAGCACCTGGGAAAGTAAGAGGAAGGGCTAAAATTCTTAATAGACCCTATGAAAAACCTCTTGAATCTGGAGAGATACTAGTTGCAAGAGCAACTGAACCATCCTGGACACCTATATTTACCAATGCAGCAGGCGTAATAATGGAAATCGGTGGACCACTTCAACATGGTGGCATTATAGCAAGGGAATATGGCATTCCGTGTGTAAGTGGCTTGATTGGAATTATGGATCTTATAGAGGATGGAGACCTAGTTGAAGTTGATGGAGATAATGGAATTGTTAGAATAATTAATGGAAAATAATAAATAAGCTAAGCAAGAGGTGATTAAAATAGAAGACCTATTGGAAAATGTAGACATAGAAAAAAGAGATAATATCATAAATAGTGCTATGAAAGAATTTAGTATAAATACCTTTCAAAAGGCTTCAACTAATGTAATAGTTGATGAGGCAGGTATATCTAAAGGTTTATTGTTTCATTATTTTGGAACCAAGGATAAATTATATAGATACCTAGAATATTTTTCTATTAAAATAATTACTGAAAAAATAGTAGATGAGCTGGACTGGGAGCAAAAGGACATATTCCTACGATTAAAGGAAATATCTATGATTAAATTCAAAGTCTTTCAGAAGTATCCATATATGGCTGATTTTTCTCTTAAAGTATTTGAAGATAAAAGTGTAGAAGAAATAATGCATATAAATCCAGATTTCCCCTTGGAACTTTACAGTCAAATTTATAGCTATAATATAGACTACTCTCTTTTCAAAGAGGACATAGATGTAAGTAAAGCTATTGA
>JARICQ010000079.1 GCA_029264075.1 Tissierellaceae bacterium
TTGCACTATTTCAGTATGACTTAGTTGCAGGTTTATTTGGTGGTCAAGACGCAATTTTAAGTAGGATAGTCTACGGACTAGTAGCACTTGCAGGAATTTATTGCATAAAAATTGTAGTAGACAAGACCAAAGACAAGCCTGTAAGTTAGGTAATTGCTAAGATTATCTATTACATCTGTCCATAAATTAGAAGAGTTCATATCTTAATTGGAATAATTACTATGCTATAGAAAAGAAATAGGATAATATTATCCTATTTCTTTTTCTCTACATATATAAATAAATGTTAATTTATATATAATTATCAAGAATAAAGGAGTATTAATATGAAGAAAAAAATAATTGTAGATGATAAGATGCAGAAAACCCACTACTACTTGACTGAAGAAATTGGAGAGAATTTTGATACCGATTTTGAACCTGAACTATCTCCCAAAGAGTTGTTGGCCCTAGGAATATTTGGTGGGAAATATATGACCGATTCCAAATCTGAATTTCCAGATGATTGGTTTGAAAATGCTAAATTAGCCACTAATGGTAGAGATATCGCCTTGAACTACTATGAGGTAGATGCTTCCATGCCTCTTCAGCATTGGCAGGATAAGGGATGGATCAATCCTGTAGATCCAAGAGGATGGTTCCAGTGGTATTGTAGGTACTATTATGGTAGAAGATTGGAAGAGGAAGATCGCAGGCAGATAAAGAGATGGAAGGCCATGAAAAGGCATCTTGGTGCTGTTAAAAAGAATTGTCTAAAAGGAGACCTAACTTGCAGAAAAAAACAAAGACAGGCCCTTCTTCATTGGGCCTATGACAGTAGAAAAATATAGGTATTGAAAAATAATACTAGCTATAGAATGGCACTTTCAGAGCCGATTCTATAGCTAGTATTTGAAACATTGTTTTTAGTTGTTATTTAATCCATGTCTAAAAGGCAGGACTACTTGCCCAGCTATATTCGTCAATTAAAAATGTTCTGACCTCGTCGCTAGTTAAGTGCTTGATCAGTGTTTCTATTTTTTCACTGTCCTTGTTGTCATCTCTAGACACTAGGGATATAGCGTATCCTTCAGTTACCTCGTCTTGTTTTTCAACATATAGGCGTTCTTCATCTCCAACTAATTCTAGGCTTTTTGCATAGGTTGGATACATGACTGCTATGCCCGTCTCCGTGTATCTTTGAGCTAAACTAGTCAAAGGAACCTGGTCATCAAACTTTAAGTTTTTAGGATTAGACTCGATATCATCAACTGTTAAATTGACAGTCTTACCATCCTTGAAAGTGAGTAAACCAGCCTGACCCAAAAGGTATAAGGACCTTCCAAAATTAGTTGCATCGTCTGATACTGTTATGCTTGTTCCATCTGGTATTTCTTCAAGACTAGTATAGTCTTTTGAGTAAAGGGCAAAGGTTGCGTGGTAGAGGGGTTGAATAGTCTCTAAGCTTGCATCATTTGACTCATTAAACAATTGTAGAAAATAGTCATGTTGAATCATATTCGCGTCTAACTCTCCATCTTTTAAAAGATTGTTCGGTGTTTGATAGTCAGAAAACTCTTCTATAATAAGATCATATCCATCTTCTTTTAAGTCGTCCTCAACTAGGAGTAATATATCTTTCATTGGAAAGAATGAAACACCTACACTAATTTCATTGTCAAGTTCGGATTCTGTTTGTCCACATCCTACCAAAGAAATACTAACTACTAATATAATCAAAATTAATAAACTTCTTTTCATTTTTTCATCTCCCTATCTTTTATCATATTTTTTTGCTAGCATATTGCCAATCGTTTGAAAAAATTGAACTATTATAATCATAATGACTATAATAATCCACATTAAATCGTAGTTGAAATTGTAATAACCTTCACTTATTGCCAAATATCCTAATCCTCCACCTCCTATTATCCCCATGACCGTTGAATAGGATAGGAGGCTAATACTAGCAGAAGTAAAGCTTAGGATAAGTCCGGTCCTTGCTTCTTTCAATAAAAAATATCTACAGTATTGAAGGGTGCTCGCTCCTAGTGAGTAGGATGTTTCATAGATGTTTTTATCTACATCCAATAGGTCTTGCTCTGTAAATCGTGCAAAGGTAGCAATCCCAATCAAGCTCAAGGGAATTTTGGATGCATCGACACCAAAACCAGTACCTATGATCCACCTATTAAATGGTATTATCACTATTATAAATAAAATAAAAGGTATGGACCTAATTATATTTATAAAAGCCGATAAGATAAGGTATATTCCCCTATTTGCATGAATTCCATCTAATCTAGTAATAAACAAAAGAAAACCAAGTAGAAGTCCTATAATCAGGGTAAAGACCATTGCTATAGATAGCATATCAAATGTTTCATAGAAGGCTTGAAATATTTCTATTTTAAATGATTTAAAGGTTTCTATATATTGATCAATCACCAAGCAAGGCCTCCTTATAGGAAAGAGCTTCTATCTTCTTTGTCTTTAGGGATAGAATATCTGAAATCTCACCTTTTTCTATGATGGCCACCCTATTGCATATAGCCTTGATTACAGATATATCGTGGGATACTACAACCATAGTAGTTTCAAATTCTTCATTGATATCCCTTAATAGCTTCAATACTTCATAGCTCATTTTATCATCTAGGGCTGAGGTGGGTTCATCACAAAATACTATCTTTGGATTTGTCATCAAGGTTCTAGCAATTGCAACTCTCTGCTTTTGTCCACCAGACAAATTCCTAATATAAGATCCTTCAAAACTTGAGATTCCAACAAAAGATAAGAGCTCCCTTGCTCTTTTTATATTGTCTTTTTTGTTTCCCTTTCTAAGCTTTGTAGGCAAGAGGACATTGTCAATCACATTTAAGTTTCCCAACAAGTTAAAGCTTTGAAAAATCATGGATGTATCCTTTACTAGATCGTGTTTTGTTGTCTCATCTAGTTTTTTGTTCATCAGATATATCTCGCCGCTATCAGGCTCTATAAAGCCATTCATCAGCCTTAATATAGTTGATTTTCCACTGCCAGTTTCTCCAACTAGGCCGTAAATTTCTTTTCTATTGATAGACAAACTAATGTCATTGATAACCTTAGAAAACTCTCCATTTATTAAAAATGTCTTAATCACATTCTCAAGCCTAATCATATATCCTCCCCAGTAAATAATATTCTCTTCTAGCCACCCAATCCAAAATTACCCCATTCTATAATTATCAAACATTCGTATGCAAGTTAATCTAATTTGTTTTTTCTATATTATCTTTCTTAGTATCTTTACCCATCACTGACAAGGTAACTAGTGCAATAAGTGATCCCAATGAAATTGTTCTCAGTACAATAACTATCATATCCATCCTAGTTATTTGTTCGTCATTTCTCTTTATAATATCATCTAATCTCTCCGTTGGAGTACCTACAAATAATAGGCCTATTACATTTTCATTTTTATCCTTTACTGGCTTGTAGGCTGCATAGTAATTTTCACCTAGTATTTCCGCCTCTCCTACATATACATTTCCTTCCATTACTGTTTGGTATGCGCTATGATCAGACCCTAAATATGTTCCCACAGCTCTTTCGTTTTCATCAGACATTATATTTGTCGAAATCCTTTTAAAATCATCTTCAGTTTTAACAAAGATAGTAGACTTGTCCCCTAGATCTGCTAGAATCTCATCTACAACTCCAAATCTACCCTCTATGCTCCTCCCTTCACTATCGAGCAAGGTTCCATCACCTTGGGTTAATGTACCATAAGAGTTGTTGATATATTTCATCTTTAATTTTATATTCTTTTCAACCTGTTCTTTTAAAAGTTCATTTTTGATATCATTCATGTATTGCGTACTGTTTGAAAAGCCTAACAAAGCTACAATCATACTAGCTAATAAAGCCAACATCCCTGCATATCCTATTAGTTTTACCTTATTGATTTTCATGAGCTTCTCCCTCCATCTCGGTATTTGTAATCCTTATATCAAATGCAAAGTTTTTAAGCCTCAAACTCTTCACCTAGAGATATAAATACTTTCTTAAAAGCAAGCCATGCAAAGCATGCTATAGCTGCTATTGTGCCAAGTCTTCCACCTATACCTGGATATGCACTGCTCGCTAGAATAAAGAGTATTCCCGTCATTAGGGATATCACTGCCATCTCTAAAGGATTCAAGGCATTCTCAAGAGAAATCATTCCAGCATAAGAAGAGCATGCTGCGGCCGTTGCCAAGACACCACCCATTAGAGGAAAAAAATAGGGAAGCATAAGTCCAGCCACCAAGGTTATGATAGCCGAGGCAATCACTGCTCCTCTCTTTAGGATATGAGATACTATATAGGTAGCTATACCTGCAATTACTGATATTGTTAAAATAAGTATTTCTTCCATGTAAGCCCTCCTAACTAAAAATTCTTAATATAGTCTTTGTGATTATTGTAGAAAGTGCTGCTGTAGTTCCACCTTTTCCACCAATACCTGCATAGATCTCCACAGTAGTTATAAGGATTAAAGCCACTATCAAACTACCCAGTGCAGCTGCTGCCAGTGAGGGTATGACTGCCAAGGAGCTCATTCCAACAAAGGATGATGTATAAGTTATACCTGCCAAGTCATTTGGAAGAAAGGTTGCAGCCATTACACCTACCAGACCATTGGCAATGATCGGTCCATATCCCATATTGTGATTTATAAACCATGTTAAAGTAACTCCTATAAAGGAACATATGAGTATAGATGTTTTTTTCTTGTTAATTTTTGCCCTGTCGCCTCTTTCAATTACTTTTTTAAAGTGATCTACTAGACTTATTGCGAATAAAAATCCAAGAATTATTAGAATTTCTGTCTTGTAGAAGCTTCTATCATTGATTATTGCTGATATAATCTAGCCTCCACCAGTCGCAATAAATGCTATCAAGCAAAGTAATCTTCTAAAATTTTCAAAAGATAATTTTTTCTTCAATTTACCGCTACCAAAGATTTAAAGATTTTAAGCTAAATCTTTTATAGAATCTCTATCTCTTGGTAACTTCACCCCCTCTACTTTTTTGATATTTTATTGACTATTAGAAATTTAGACTATTCTATCTAATTCCAGTTTAATTTATATTCATATAAAAAGCAAGACTGACTACAAATAAGATATAAAAATAAAAAAATAGCTCCAAGTAGAAATTTAATTCTCTGCTTGGAGCTATCCATTCAAGTTCATCTATTTTATCTTTAAATTCAAGCTTTACTTACTAATCCTACTAGAGCTATAGCCAATAAATGCTGGCTATTCTCCACCTACTGTTTCATAGGTCCAGTTCATTATACCACCCAAGTCATGAACATCGGTGTAGCCCATATCAATCAATTTTTTAGCAGCAGATTTACTCCTACTACCACTTCTGCAGTAGACTAGGATTTTTTCATCTTTATCTGGCAATTTGCTCTCTGCTAAGTTTTCAATTTCATAGTCTGGAATCAGTAGGGCTCCTTCTATATGCTCTTCTTTATACTCTTCTGGAGTCCTCACATCTACAAGCTTGTGCTCTTCTGTATCGATAATTTCCTTTGCTTCTTCTGCAGTGATTTTATTATACTTTATTTCTTCTGAACTAGTTTGTGTGCATCCACTGATTAATAGCATTGTTGCTAATAAGGCAGTTAATATTCTTTTCATCATCTATATCCCCCATTAAAAGATTTAATCCAATCTCATTCCCACACCATATACCTTATCTTCTTTTCTTATTGCAAGGTATTTATAAGTTTTTCCGTCCTCAACCCTCTTTTTAATTGGCGTTGTTGCAAAACTAGCCCCTTCTTTTAATCTGCTAAATACTGGATCTACATCATATATATTAAATCCTATCGTTTCTGGCTCATTGCAATAGACAATCTCACCCTTGCTATCAGTTACATAAGCTGATGTTAGATTTAGACTTTTGCTAAGTTCAACTAATCTTTCATTGCTTACTTCTATCTCATCTGCCAAGATATTGCTATCAACAAGCATCTTGATTTCAAGAGCCTTATCCTGTAAGAGATTGGAAAGTTCCATTACATCTTTTTCTATCTCTATGATATCATCTGTAGAGCCCATTTGCTGTGTTATTGTAGCGCTTGACTCTTGACTTATAGCTGCATTTTCCTGGGTAACTGCAACAAGATTTTCAACTAACTCTTCAATATTATTTACACCAGCATTTATCCTCTCTCCTGATTCATTTAACTTCACTGCTGAACTTGATGCACTGTTTGTTAATTCTCCTGTTTGATTAAATATATCCTCTATCTTAATTGCTTCTTTATACTGATTCTCTGAAGCCTCCATGATTCTCTCAATACTATCATTCGACTCTGCAACACTAGCTAGGAGGTCTTGAGATTCCCTATCTATGCTCTCTACTAGATCTGCTGTCTCATCTGATAGTTTTTGTATTTCGCTAGCTACAACCGCAAAACCCCTTCCTTCTTCTCCTGCTCTTGCTGCTTCAATACTAGCATTTAAGGAAAGGAGATTTGTCTGATTAGCTATTTCCCTTACACCCTTGGCCTCTTCTATGATATTGGCAACATTCCTATTTGTAATCTCCATTACATCTTTGATCTCCATCATAAAGTCTTTAGTAGACTCTGCCAAATTTCTAAATTCAGTAATAGACTTTATACCTGTATCTTTTTGATCTTGTATTTTCTTTATTCCAAGCTCTACTTCCTTTGATTCTATATCATTTTCCCTTACGATTTCTCCAAGATCAGACATATGACTATAGATTTGTTGGGTATCTTGAGCCTGGGCAGTAGAGCCTAGAGCTATTTCTTCAATTGAATTGTTTATTCCATCCAAACTTTTAATAAGTTCATTGTTCTTTTCTTCAAGGAGTCCAGATGTACTTTTCATCTTATCTACTATCTCCAATACCACATTTGATAAGGATCTGTTATTTTCTCTTAATTGGAGCTCCTTGTCCCTATCTTCAAGTGATTTAGTATTTTTGTTAAAAACAAAGCTAATATACAATTGTCCTAGTCCCATCAATACTAATATTCCCAAGCCAATATTGCTGCTTAAAGCTAATTTGGATGTGAGAATATAAACCACTAATATGATAAAGTAAATCAGCACATTAAATAAGGCAAGTCTCCTTTGGTCAATTTTTTCCAATATCAATTCCTCCTAAATTTTAAGTTTTATATTTTATTGTATCATTATTTTCTACTGGTTTCTCATTTGTTCGTCGTACATATTCTTATAGAATCCATCTTGAAGGATTAGAGACTCATGGTTTCCTCTTTCTATTATCCTACCCTTGTGAAGAACTATAATCTTATCGACATCCTTTATGGTAGAAAGCCTGTGGGCTATTATAAAGGTTGTACGGTCCTCCTTTAATTTTTCTACACCCTTTTGAATCAACTTCTCAGTCTCAGTATCAATATTTGATGTGGCCTCGTCTAAGATCAATATCTTGGGATTTCTAATGTATGCCCTGGCAAAGGAGATTACTTGTTTTTCACCTTGGCTAAGATTGTTTCCCTTTTCAAATATTCTCTGATCTATGCCCCTTTTTACAAGGGCTTGTCCACCAACATCTATAAGGGCTCTTTTTACATCTTCATCAGTGTATTCCATATTGTCTAGTCTGATATTGTCCCTTATATCAGTTTCAAAGATAAAGGCATCCTGAAGGACTACTGCCATCTGCTCCCTAAGTGAATTTCTATTTATATCTTTTATATTTTTACCATCTATATATATATTTCAAAGTTTCGGACTATAGAAGTTTAGGAGCAGATTTATTATTGTACTCTTCCCGCTACCTGTTGAACCTACAAATGCTATGGTTTCACCGCTTTTCACTTGAAAATCTACACCCCTTAAGACATCTTCTTCATCATATGCAAAATAGATATCTTCAAATTTTACATCACCTCTGACATCTTTAAGTTCACCTTCAAGTTCCTCTATTTTTTCAAGATCTAAGAGGTCAAATATATGCTTAGCTGAGGCATATGACTGCTCTAGTTCTCCAAATCTTGTAACTACAGTGCTTATATTGTTAAATATCTTGGTCACATAATCAATAGTTATATACATACTTCCAATAGTCACTGCATAGATTCCAGTTATCCTGCCAACTCCAAAGTATAGAAGAACTATGACAGTTGCAAGATAGCCAACTATATCAATAGCCCTATAGCCACCATAGCTCCTGACCTTGGTCATCTCTAAATTAGTCTGAAATATCTTTTCATTTATATTATCAAATTCATCCTTTATATGATCCTCCTTGTTAAAGGCTTTGATTATTTCCATATTCTGTATGTTTTCATTTATACTTGAGTTTATATCACTTATATAGATTCGATTAAGGGTTGTGTATTTCCTAGTTTTATTTCTTAAATCATTAAATATCATATATATTATCGGTAAAAGTACCAATAACATTAGTCCTGCAAGAAAATTTCTTAAAAGAATCATCCCAAAAAGACCGACTATCATTATAGTTGAAGTTGTCATATCGGCCAGTATCAATCGAAACATCATCTTCAATTTGTTTGTATCATTTGTAATCCTAGATACTATGCTTCCCGCAGCTAGACTGTCAAAATAAGATATGGGAAGTTCTGTTACGTGCTCATAGACATCTTTTTGTACACTAAAGGCAATTTGATTTGCTGCCCTTTCAAAAGATACCAGAGCCAAGTTTGAAAACAAACCACTAAGAAGATATACAAGCAAATAAAGAACCAGCAACAGTCCAATAGCTATAAATCCTTCCCTCTCTAAATCTAGCCTTATATAATTGTTTAGGATAAATCCAATAATCAAGGGTCC
>JARICQ010000082.1 GCA_029264075.1 Tissierellaceae bacterium
ACCTTTGTATATCCTTCAGTATTATATATTTCTAACAGCTCATGATCTGCATATATTACCTTGTCTGCCCCGTATTTGATTAGTTTTTCTGCAAGATCATCTATATCTTTTCCTAGTAGTATTGCAGTCAGTGGAACTTCTAGAGTGTCTGCTATCTTTCTTCCTTCGCCAATCAGTTCTATAGCGACATTAAATAGTAGACCCTCTCTTTGCTCTGCAAATACCCAAACGCCTCTGTATAAATCTACATCTACTGCTCCTGCCCTATCTATTCCTTCCTTTTTTGCAGCCATATATTTTCCTCCTTGCAATCGATTGTATTAGATAAGATGCTTTTCCTTTAATCTTACTATCAAATTATTTACAGCTCTTTCTGTAGATCCTGTAAAGATTTCTCCTTCACCTTTTCTCGCTTCAGGTGTAAAGGATTTTTTCACCTTGGTAGGTGAGCCATTCAGGCCCAGATTGTCAAAATCAGCATCGATTTCTTCTGCCGATAGGACTACTAGTTTGTCTTCGCCGTGAGCTTCATATATGCCCCTTATAGAAGGGTATCTAGGTTCATTTAATTCTTTTATTGCAGTAATAAGTACCGGCATCTCAGATTCTATTACAAAATATCCATCTTCAAGTGCTCTATTTGCTAGAACTCTACCATCTTTAATCTCTAGGGCCTCTACATAGGTTATCTGAGGTATATCCAAGTGTTCTGCTATTTGCGGACCGACTTGGGCTGTATCTCCATCGATGGCCTGCCTACCGCACATGATGATATCATAGTCTCCTATATGCTTGATCCCATCTGCTAATGCTGTAGAGGTTGCCCAGGTATCAGATCCTGCAAAGGCCCTGTCACTTAGGAGTATGGCCTTGTCTGCTCCCATGGCCAGTGCTTCTCTAAGCGCAACATCTGCTTGAGGCGGTCCCATACTTAGGACTGTGACATTTACATCATCCCTGCTGTCCTTTATTTTAAGTGCCTGTTCAAGAGCATTTCTATCGTCTGGATTTATTATGCTTGGGACTCCCTCACGAATAAGGGTGCCACGAACTGGATCTATCCTTACTTCAGTGGTATCTGGTACTTGCTTTAAGCATACAATAATATTCATATTTATCCTCCCATCTATTTCAATGCTGCCGCTGATATGACCATTCTCTGAACTTCTGATGTACCTTCATATATTTCAGTTATCTTGGCATCTCTCATCATTCGCTCCATTGGATAGTCTTTTGTGTATCCGTATCCACCAAATAATTGGACACACTTGGTAGTCACATCCATAGCACATTCAGATGCATATAACTTGGCCATGGCTGCTTCTTTTCCGTAAGGAAGACCATTTGCCTTGTTGAAGGCTGCCCTATATACTAGAAGTCTTGCCGCATCTATTTGCACATCCATATCTGCTACCATCCACTGGAGACCTTGGAACTTTGCTAGGGGTCTACCAAATTGTTTTCTTTCCTTTAAGTAAGATATAGTTTCTTCAAAGGCTCCTGCAGCTATTCCCAAGGATTGGGCAGCTATTCCGATTCTTCCACCATCAAGGGTTGTCATAGCTATCTTGAAACCCTGGCCTTCTTTTCCAAGTAGGTTTTCCTTTGGAACTATACAGTTTTGAAATATTAGCTCTGCAGTTGCAGATGCTCTTATACCTAGTTTACTTTCAATTTTTCCTATGCTAAAGCCAGGAAAGTCCTTTTCAACTATAAAGGCTGATATACCTCTTGTTCCTTGTTCCTTATCGGTCATTGCAAATACAATATATGTATCTGCCTGTCCTCCATTTGTAATAAATATCTTTGAACCATTAAGTATATAATTATCTCCATCTAGAACTGCTGTTGTCTGTTGACCTGCTGCATCAGTACCTGCATTTGGCTCTGTAAGTCCATATGCTCCTAGATGCTCTCCTTTTGCAAGGGGTATCAGGTATTTTTGTTTTTGTTCTTCATTTCCATACTTAAATATTGGCCAGCAGCCAAGTGATGTATGGGCTGAATTGATTACTCCTGTAGTCCCACATGCCTTGGAAAGCTCTTCAATGGTTATAGCATAGGCAATCTCGTCTCCACCAGCTCCACCATATTCCACTGGAAAAGGTATGCCCATCATATTGGCCTTGGCCATTTTCTCAACATTTTCACTTGGAAATCTTTCAGTCTCGTCAATATCTGCTGCAATTGGCTCAACCTCATTTTTTGTGAATTCTCTAACTACGCTTCTTACCATTTCTTGTTCCTTGGTTAAATTGAAATTCATATAGTATTTCCCTCCCTAATAGTTAGGTATTAGTCCTATTTTTTATTATATATCATCTATGACAATAATTCTACAAGATTGTTATATATTTATCTTTTACTTGCATTAAAAAAACCTAGTTAATTTTACTTAACTAGATTTTTAATGTAAATGATATAGTGTTTTATTCAAAGTCTCTCTTTAAAAAATAAGACAAGATAAATAAGGATTCATTTAATCTTACATTTTCAACTATTACATCATCTGGTGCATCTAAATCTGTGGGCGCAAAATTCCAAATCCCCTTGACACCTGCGCTTATAAATTTGTCAGCCAATCCTTGAGCACTTTCCTTTGGAGTAGTTATTATTCCAATGTCAATCTTGTGCTCCTTTATATAGTCTATCATGGTATTTGAATCTCTCACTTCTATATCTCTTATCTTTAATCCTACTATGTTTGGATTTTTATCAAAAAGTGAAACTACTTTAAATCCTGCATCTTCAAATCCCTTGAAATTAGCTATAGCTTGGCCTAGGTTTCCAGCCCCCCCAATCACTGCATGGTACAAGGTCTCGAGTCCTAGTATTTTTCTGAGCTGATTGTATAAGTCCTCTACATTGTAACCATAGCCCTGCTGGCCAAATCCTCCAAAATTATTTAAATCTTGTCTTATCTGTGAAGCAGTAAAACCAGTCATATTACTTAGTTCTTGAGATGAAATCCTATTTGTTCCTTTTTCCATTAGATCTGCCAAATATCTATAATACTTGGGAAGCCTTCTTATTACTGTTATAGATACTTTATTACTTTTTTCCAAAATTTCACCACCTATTTAATTGTATTGTAATTTAAACAATTATACCATCTTGATATAATTTTGT
>JARICQ010000083.1 GCA_029264075.1 Tissierellaceae bacterium
TATTCATCTTATTCACCTCCTTCAAATTTCTTTTCTGGCTGTGCCAATAAGCTCGTTATCTTTGAAGCCTTATCAGCATCCATTGCTCCTAGTATTTTAGATAGGGTTTGATTTTTAACACTTGACAATACATTAATTATGATTGACCTATCAGATATTGCATAGACTTGTTCTCCATTTAACTCTAATGAAGATGTAATATTGTTTTCATTTATCATCTTATCAACTATATTTGCAACCTTATCTGCTTCCATTCTCTCATATACACTAACTAATTCCTTTATTTTATTGTCATAATCATTTAAAAACTCTAGTGCCTTGCTTATGTTGTCTGTAGTATTTTGTTCTGACTTTTCCATTATGTCTTGTTTTTTAATTTCTATTAACAAGCTTTCAATAAATTCCTCATCTTCTATATCTGCTAAAAGCATAGCTGCTTTCATATTAGATAAATTTCGATATATCAAGGCCAGATTACTTATTGAATAATTTTCTGTATTACCTAGCACATTTATCGATTCCTCTAAAGGCTTGGTCTCATAAAGCTTTGCAATGTCAATTAAATTGCTTACCTGCCTATCTTTTTGAGACACTATCTTTTGTATGTTTTCTTTTTCTGTCATGTTAAATGTGTCTAGTACATAATTTCTGATATCAGAGTCAACATAATAAAGAAGCTCACCAGCTTTTTCTGTATTTAACTCTTTTAAAATTTCTAAAAACATAGGATCAGAAAACTTTTCTTCGATTTCTTCTATAGATGCTAGTATTTCTTGATTTTCAAATCTCGATACCTCATCTAGAAAACCTATTTGTTTTTCTTCCCTAGCCTCTTCATAGGTTGAATAGAGAAGGTCTTTTCTAAGTTCCATATCTCTTATTTTAATGGCTATATCTTCAGTTTTTGAAGTTGAAATCTCATTCATCCTCTTAAGCAAATTAATATATAGGTTTTCATCTTCTTTTTTTATTATATAAAGTTTATCTACCGCTGTACTGGTATCTAATTTTATATAGTGGTCTGCTAAATATTTTATTTTTTCATCTTTCTCTTCCTCTGTTGGATAGTTGCTAAAGTACCCTCCAAGAGATCCTGGCATTTTAGACAATGTACTGTTTACATTATTTCGAAAACCTCTATTGGTGTTATATACAATACCAAGTATAAGTAGAGGAACTATTATAAAAGATGTTATTAATATAGCAGCAAGCTTTAATCCTTTTCTTTTTTTCTTTGGCTCATTTTGATTTGTATAATCCACATCTTTTCCTCCTACTCTTGCTTGCTATTGTTAAAAGAATTCAATTCATCTATTACTTTTTCCTCGTCCTTGTTCGCTTCCTTAACAAATTCATCATAGTCTTTTTCTTTTAATTTTTCTAAGGTCTTTTTTTCTTGCATAGCAATCATTAGTTCCTCTTGCCTTATTTTTAGCTCTCTATTTATTTCAGAAATTAACTCTTCTTGTTTTTTTATATCGTCATTTATACTCTTTATATATTCTCCATATATCTTTAGATTGCCAATATTAGTATTCATAGTGTTTTTCTGATCAATTAAATTAGATTTATTGTTCTTATACTTCATTAGTTTGTTTTTTGCCTTTTCCAACTTGTTAGACGTTTCTCCATACTCGCCTTTTTTAACACTCTCTATATTTTCCTTATAATTTAAAACCTTCTCCAACTTGAAATTATATCCCATAAAGTTTATCCTCTCCAAATATTATCTTTGTATCTTTATAGTTTATCGGCAATAGTCTCCATTCTCTTTAATGTTTCTTCAAAAATAACAGATTCATCTGTATTTTGCCTTAAGAAATCATTAATATCATCAATCATGTCAATTGCAGTGTCAATTTTTTTATTTGATCCTCTTTTATATGCACCTATATTGATAAGATCTTCCGACTCTCTATAAACGGCCATTATATCCTTTATGGAATTTGAGAGTTTTATATGATCTTTCCCTACTATATTGGGCATGACTCTAGATATACTAGCTAAGACATCTATAGCTGGGTAGTGGTTGGCATTAGCAAGTTTTCTAGACAATACTATATGTCCATCAAGTATTCCTCTTGTAGCATCTGCTATAGGCTCTGAAAGGTCATCTCCATCAACCAAGACAGTATATAATCCTGTAATTGTACCTTTGCTAGATGTTCCCGTTCTTTCAAGAAGTCTAGGAAGAGTTGCAAATACAGAAGGAGTGTATCCTCTAGTGACTGGTGGCTCACCTATAGCTAAACCTATCTCTCTTTGAGCCATTGCAAATCTGGTTACAGAGTCCATTAGTAGCATTACATTTAATCCCCTGTCCCTAAAGTATTCAGCAATAGATGTGGTTATCATAGCGCCTTTAACCCTTATCAATGCAGGCTGGTCTGATGTAACAACAACTACTATAGATTTTTTTAACCCTTCTTCAGTTAAGTCTTTTTCTAAGAATTCTCTTACCTCTCTACCACGCTCACCTATTAAGCCTATTACATTTATATCCGCAGTGCTATTTCTAGAAATCATTCCCATTAGAGTAGATTTCCCAACTCCAGATCCAGCAAATACTCCTATTCTTTGTCCTTTGCCGCATGTCAAGAGACCATCAATTGCTCTTACCCCAAAAGAGAGGGGCTCTTTTATTATTCCTCTTTCAAGTGGGCTTGGAGGGGCATTGGATGCTGGATATGTCTTGTCCCATTTGATATCTCCAAAGCTATCCATGGGCTTTCCAAGTCCATCAACAACTCTTCCAATCAGATGATCACCTACGTCGACACTAAGAGTTTTGCCACTTCCAACCACAAGACTACCACTTGCTATTCCTTCCATTTCTCCAAGAGGCATTAGAAGTATCTTATCTCCTTTAAAACCAACAACCTCAGATAATATTGGGCTAGTTTTTCTATTTGGATATATATAACATAGCTCTCCTATAGTTGCCATTGGTCCATTGGACTCAATAGTCAAACCAGTAACCTTTGTAATTCTTCCAGTATATTTCATAAATCGTCTGCTTTTGACTTCTTCTATATACTTTTTTATATCAATCTCTTTTTTTATGTTATCACTCATTATTAAGCACCAAATGTAGAATTTCTTTTACTTCAGCTAGTTGATTATCTAAGCTTGCATCTATGCTTCCTTTGGGCGTCTCCAAGATACAATCACCTTTTTTCATTGTAGTATCATACTTTATGTCTAGATCTGATATCATACTTGCTTTAGCTAATATAGTGTCTCTAGACATCTCTAATATATCGTAATCTTCTTTAGATGATATTATTGTTAGCTTATCAGTTAAATCTAGGTTTTCTATACCATTTGTAACTAGCGATACTATTAATTCACTATCCTCTTCTTTCTTTTCTCTAAATATCTTTTCAAATATTTCTATTACAAGCTCTATTACATCTTTTTCTACTTTGCCTAGAAGCTCTCTTCTGTCTTCAAAATATCCTTCTTTTATATCTAAAGCTTCTTTTATAAGTTTGTCCGATTCCTTTTTTCCTTCATCATATCCTTTAGAATATCCGACTTCCATTCCCTTCTCATAACCTATATCATGGCCTTCTTTTTTGCTTTTTTCTAATATATCTTTAGATTTATCATATGCTATTTGAAGAAGTGATTCTTTTTTATCTTCTGCTTCTTCTATTATATATTTTTTCTGGTCTCTAGCTTCTTTTAATATATTTTCTGCCTCTATCTTTGCCGTTTTAATAATTTCCTTATATTCCGCTTTAGCTTGTTTATTCGAGCTTTGGTCTTGAGCTAAAATATTATTGTCTTTCTCCATTTGACTATATTCTACAACCCTAGATGACTTAATTATACTAGACAATTACATCATCTCCTCCTCTTGGAGTAATGATTTCCCCGTCTTCTTCTAGCTTTCTTATAACGTTTACTATCTCTTGTTGTGATTCCTCTATATCTCTTATTCTTACAGGTCCCATAAATTCAATTTCTTCCTTTATCATCTCTACAAGTCTTTTTGACATGTTTATGAATATAAGATTTTTAACTTCTTCGCTTGCACCCTTAAGTGCAATAGCCCACTGTGAGTTTTCAATTTCTCTGATGACTCTTTGTATGCTCCTGTTATCTAAAGTGATTACGTCTTCAAATACAAACATTCTCTTTCTAATCTCTTCACTTAATTCTTCATCCCTTGCATCTAGGTCTTCCATTATGTGTTTTTCGGTTCCCCTGTCTACTGAATTTAAAATATCTACTACAGATTGAATGCCCCCAGTTGTCGCAAAATCTTGCGATACAATATTAGAGAATTTGCTTTCAAGAACATTCTCTATCTCTCTTACAACTTCCGGAGAAGTTCTATCCATAGTTGCAATTCTCCTAGTGACATCTGTCTGCTTTTCAATAGGAAGATTTGCCAGTATCTCTCCTGATTGCTCTGGGCTTAAATATGATAGTATAAGGGCTATAGTTTGCGGATGTTCGTTTTGTATATAATTTAGTAACTGCTCTGGGTCTGCCTTTCTAATAAATTCAAATGGTTTAACATGGAGTGAAGAAGTTAGTTTGCCAATTATATTTACAGCCTTATCTTCACCTAGGGCCCTTTCTAGTACTTCTTTTGCATATCCAATTCCACCCTCAGATATGTATTCCTGTGCCAAACAAATCTGATAAAACTCTTCTATTATATTTGTTTTTTCCTCTGGCGATACCATTCTCATATTGGCTATTTGGAGCGTCAACTCCTCTATTTCTTCTTCATTTAAATGTTTAAATATTTCTGCAGATTTTTGTGGACCAAGTGTAATTAGCAAAATCGCTACCTTTTCTTTACCACTGATCTGTTTTTTAGACATTGCAACTCTCTCCTATTCATTTAACCAGTTCCTGAGCAATTGAACAACAGCCTCAGGTTTCTTTTCAACAAATTTATTTATCTGTGACTTCATATTAGATTCCTCTTCTTTGAATTCTAATTCATCTACATCTTCTTGAATCATTGTCTTTTCAAGTATAATTTCTTCATATTCCTGTTCTGCTTGTTTTTTCTTTTTAGATCTATCATATAATATATATCCAATCACTAATCCTATAAGGGCTAGTACTCCAAGTATAATATAAACTAAATTAAATCTACCAGCTGCATCACTTTCTATATCTAAGTCTGGCTTTGTAAAGTTTTCAGCACTAATTTGAACTTGTTTGGTATCAAGTCCTGTCGCAGCATATATTAGTTCAGTAAGCTCTTCTTGTCTTTCCTGAGTTAATTCACCGTCTGATAATGCTTCTCTGTTAATCAAAACAGCTACAGTGATACTAGATACTTTACCTGGGGCCTTTCTTATCTCACGGTTTATCTCATTAAGTTCATTATTTATGACTCTACTAACTTTGTCATATCTGTTTCCATTGTCATCTAAGGTTTGGTTGTCTTCAATATTGGTTTCAGTTCCAGGAGCTCCACCTACAGTACCTCCTACCATGTTTTCTTCAACTTCTTCCAAAGATCTTATAAGTCCTTCTTCATTTCCTTCTATTGGTGGTGCAAATTCGACGATAGTAGTTTTTTCACTATCCATGTTTATATCAACGCTGGACATGACATCTACATTACCCATTCCTACAATATTTTCTAGAAATTTAATTATACTATTGTTTATTCTGCTTTCAAGTCCTTCTTTAACAGTATATATATCAGTTCCAAATAATTCATCTTCATTCTCTTGTCCCAATAATTTTCCATCATCATCAATAACAGTAACATCTTCTACATTCATAGTCACTGCAGAAGCTACTAAATGTTTAATAGAGTTTACTTTTTCAGCTGAAATTGGATTGCTGCTACTTTTCTCTATGTATATTGAAGCGGTTGTCTTAGTATCTTCATTTTCTAAAATAAAACTCGTACTCTCTTTTTCGCTTATAAAGACTTCAGCGCTTGCTATTCCAGATATATCACTTATCTTTGAAGCAAGTTCACTCCTAAGTGCGAGTTTCTCTCTTTGCTTTTTATCGTAGTCAGTCATTGTCCATGAGCTATCATTAAAAGCATCTGTATAAGTATAACCTTCTTTTGGAAGTCCATAATTAGCAAGTTCTATTTTAGCCCTGCTTTTATCTTCTGAAGCTACCAAAATTGATCTTTGGTCATCACTTGATTTCCAAGTTACACCCATTTCATCAAGTCTTGCACTAACTTCAGCCATATCCTTTAAACTCAAATTGCCATATAGGACTTCATATTGTGTTCTAGTAAAATAAAGCAAACTCGCAGTGATGGTTAAAATAAGAACAAGACTAATAGCGCCAATCTTTATTTTTTTATTTTTTTCAATAGAGTTCCAGTATTCAATTAGTTGTTTTTGTAGATTTTTTAATGAATCTAGCATCATTAAACCTCATTCCTATATATATTGACACAATTAAATTAGATTTGTATCCTCATAATTTCTTTGTATGCTTCTACTACTTTATTTCTTATACTCATAGTTACCTGCAATGCTACATCTGCCTTTTCAGACATTATTGATAAGTCATGTAAATTGTCTATTTCGCCTAATGCAAGCAATTGTTTTTGTTCTTTGCTATTTATTTGCATTTGATTAACATCATTTAATGCATCTTTTAATACACTAGAAAAATTGATTTCCTTGTCTGTTTTTTTTATGTTTTCTTCATGATCTACAAAATTCATGAAATTCTTTATATTATTTATTTGCATGTAATTTAGCCCCTCCCAATTTCAAGAGCTTTCATGAGCATAGCTTTTGAAGTATTCATAGCGGTTATATTTGAATCATATGCTCTTTGAGCACTTATTAGATCAACCATCTCTTTTACAGTATCTACATTTGGCATTTCAACATAACCTTCTTCGTTTGCATCAGGATGTCCAGGTTCATAAACCAATTTAAAAGGAGAATCATCTTCAGCAATTTTGCTTACTTTTACTCCCCCTGGGTTTATTTTATTTAGTTTTTCATCTAGATGTTCTCTAAAGATATTTGTTTTATTTTCTTCAAATACTGCCATTTGCCTTCTATAAGGAGTACCACCTGTAGTTCTTGTTGTTTTAGAATTTGCAATATTTTTTGTAATTATATCTATTCTTGTTTTTTCTGCATTTAATGCCGAAGCAGATACATTTATAGAGTTGAATATAGTCATTAATTATCTTCCTCCTTCTGGATTGTATTTTTATCCTTCTGAGATTATATTTTTCACCTTTCGGAATTCACCTGATATTTGCTGGATAAGTGCATTGTACATTATTGTATTTTTGGCTAACTCTGCATTTTCAGTATCTATATTTACATTGTTTCCGTCTATTCTATTTGACATTAAGTTTTTCATTTCAAATAAAGATGCAGATTCTTGACTTTTGTTTTTTATATGTTTCTCATTAGTTCTTTTAAGCTCTATATTTTTTTTATCTATAGAGTTTTTCAATTGTTCCTCAAAACTCACTGTCTTTCTCTTGTAATTAGGGGTATTGATATTTGCTAAATTGCTATTTATTGCCTTGTTCCTATCCCAAGTTCCATCCAGTGCCTTCTTGTAAAAATCTATATTGTTATATAAACCATTTAACATTTTATCTCCCCTTTTTTTGTATGCTTTATATCTTTTGTTTTTCCTACTATGACAATATACCAAATACTTAAATATTTAGCAAGATGTTTCGTAATCATTTTGTAATATTTGTGTAATTATTTTGTAATGATGAAATTTTTGATTAAGCTCTATAATAAAAACAAAAGAATAGCTTAATCGCTATTCTTTTGTTTTTATTAGTTCACCTTTTAATTTTTCATTTAAAATTTTTATGTGTGTACCCTTCATCCCGAGTGATCTTGATTCTATTACACCTGCTGATTCTAGTTTTCTAAGTGCATTTACTATTACAGATCTTGTTATTCCTACTCTATCTGCTATTTTACTAGCAACTAGCAGTCCTTCGCTTCCTTCAAGTTCATTGAATATATGCTCCATGGCCTCTAGTTCGGAATAAGATAAGGTTCCAATAGCCATCTGTACTACAGATTTTTTTCTAGCATCTTCTTCAATTTCTTCACCTTTGGACCTTAATATTTCCATTCCAACAATAGTGGCACTATATTCTCCCAAGATTAGATCTTCTGTAGTAAACTGTTTCCCAAATCTTGCTAGCAATAAAGTCCCTATTCTATCTCCTGCATTATTTATAGGAATTATTGTAGCAACTTTATCTGGATACTCGCATTCTTCATCATCATCAAATACGCAATCAGTTATTTCTTTAAGATTTTCTCTGGTGTCATCAACACTTAACAACTCGTCATTATATTCTTTAGGAAACATCCTGTTTTTTACAATAGTAGAATCAATGACATCACATTCAAATCCTTCAACCAGTTCATAGCCAAGTACCTTACCTTTCTTGTTAGCAATATAGACATTTGCATCTAAAATGCTACTAAGCTTTTCACTTAATTCAGAAAATGAAACTCGTTTGGAACCGTAGCTTTGCAATGATTTATTTAGTTTCCTAGTTTTCTTTAATAAACTTTCCATAAAACTCCTCCTTTTATTAAGCTCACACAAATCCTGAAAAATAGTATGAGTTTTGTTATTTAATCCAATCTAAGAGTATTTTACTACAAAAAATCTAAATTGTACAGAAGATTTTAACAACTCTCTCTATTCTATGATTTTACTGATTCAGAATATTTGCAATCCTTATTTGTACACTCTATTTTATTTCCTTTCTTGCTTTTCTTGATTACCATTAAGCTTGAACACTCAGGACACTTTTTTTCTACTGGTTGATTCCAAGATACGAAATCGCATTCTGGATATTTATTGCAACCATAAAAAACTCTGCCTTTTTTTGATTTCCTCTTAATAACTTCTCCACCACATTTAGGGCACTTAACATCTATCTTTTCCACTATAGCCTTTGTATTTTTGCAGTCTGGATAAGCAGGACAAGCCAAAAACTTCCCATATCTTCCATGCTTTATGACCATCATTTCTCCACACTTTTCACATGGAATATCTGTAACTTCATCCTTAATTTCAATTTCTTCAATCTCTTTGTCTGCTTTTTTCATAAGGACATCAAAGTCTACATAAAAGTCAGCCACTACTTGCCTCCATGTAAGATTTCCATCTGCAATTTCATCAAGCTTTTCTTCTAGATCTGCTGTAAATTCCTCATTTATAACTTCTTTAAAATATTCTACCAAAAGATCATTTACTAAAACTCCTAACTCAGTTGGCATAAATGTTCGCTTTTCAAACTCTACATAATTTCTAGCGATTATAGTGCCTATAGTTGGCGAAAAAGTACTTGGCCTTCCAATACCTAGCTCTTCCAAGACTTTGATAAGAGATGCTTCTGAATATCTTCCTGGTGGTTTGGTGAAATGCTGATTTGGAGTTATATCTTTTACAGATAACTTGTCTCCTTTTTCTAATCTAGGTAGCCTTGAATCTTTTTCTTCTTGATCATTAGCTTCATAAACCTTTAGGAATCCTTCAAAACTAAGAATGGATCCATTAGCTTTGAATATTATATCATTACTATTTATGACTACAGAATATGTGTCATATACTGCTGGCTTCATTTGAGAGGCCATAAGCCTTTCCCATATCATCTTATAAAGATTGTATTGGTCTTTTGTAAGAGAAGATTTAATTTTATCAGGCTCTTTTAATATGTCCGTAGGTCTTATAGCCTCATGCGCATCTTGCTGGTCCTTCTTTTTCTTTTTTGAATAAGTTTTGCCTCCATTGGAATATTCATCTCCATACTTTTCTTTAATAAGTGAAGTAGCTACATCTACAGCAGTATCTGATATTCTAGTAGAGTCAGTTCTCATATAAGTAATCAAGCCCCCACTAGCTTCACCTTTAATATCTATTCCTTCATATAGTTGCTGGGCTAGCATCATAGTTTTCTTGGTAGTAAATCTAAGTCTTCTCGAAGCATCTTGCTGCATAGTACTAGTTGTATATGGAAGATAAGGGTTCCTTCTTTTCTTTCCTTTTTTCACATCACTGACAACAAAATTATTCTTGTCAATTCTATCTAAAATTTCATCTACTTCAGACTTGGATTTAAGTTCTATTTTATGTTCTTTCTTGTCTTTAAATTCACCATAAAATTTAGCTTCAAATGTTTCTTTGTTCTTTTTTAGATTTGAAACTATACTCCAATATTCTTCTGGCTTGAAATTATTTATTTCAACTTCTCTATCACAAATTAACTTTAAGGCTACACTTTGAACTCTTCCTGCACTAAGTCCTTTTCTTATCTTCCTCCAAAGCAGGGGACTTATTTTATACCCTACTAATCTATCAAGCATTCTTCTAGCTTGTTGTGCATCTACTAGATTCAAATCTATTTGCCTTGGATTTTTCATAGCTCTTTTAATTGCTTCTTTTGTTATCTCATTAAACTCTACTCGGACACTATCATTTTCATCTAGCTTTAAAACATGTGCCAGATGCCAAGAAATAGCTTCTCCTTCTCTATCAGGGTCAGTTGCTAAAAATATTTTATCTGCTTTTTTAGCATGTCTTTTTAAATCCTGTACTATAGGACCCTTACCTCTTATTGTAATATACTTGGGTTCAAAATTGTTTTCTACATCGATACCCAAGGTAGACTTAGGTAGATCCCGCACATGTCCTACTGAAGCTACAACCTTATAGTTTCTTCCCAATATTTTTCCAATTGTTTTTGCTTTCGCTGGTGATTCAACAACAACTAATTTTTTTTGCAAAACATACACCTCCAAATAAATCCATCTAAGAAATCGAAAATATCCTTCCACTTAGTTCCTTGATTATTCCTTTTAATTCTAAAATGGTTAACATGCTGTTAAGTTCAGATATATCAATTCCCGTTTTATATGAAATCTCATCACAGTGAGTAGGTTGCATTTTTAAGCATTCTATTATTTTAATTTCTATATCACTAAAATTATTATTATCAACCTTGTTTTTAATTATACTTTTATTCCTTAGCTCTTTAAATTCATTTATTTCTTCTATTATATCTTCTAATTCAAGTAAAGGTCTGGCTCCATCTCTAATTAATTTATTTGTTCCCTTACTAAATACACTATTAATGTTACCAGGAAGAGCAAATACATCCTTCCCTTGATTTGAAGCGTGGGTAGCTGTAATCAAAGAACCAGATTTTTCTTGTGCTTCTATTACTATTATTCCCATTGATAATCCACTAATTATTCTATTTCTTTGCGGGAAATTATATGCAAAAGGTTTAGTACCTATAGGAAATTCAGTAATAAGGGCTCCAGATTTCTCTATATCTTTATAAAGCTCTTTGTTTCTTGCTGGATATATTTTATCTATTCCAGTTCCTAGTACTGCTATAGTTCTTCCATTGTTTTCCAATGCTGTTCTATGAGCGATAGTGTCTATTCCATTTGCCAAACCACTTATGATTGTAACACCCATTTCAACCAATTCTCTAGAGAACTTTTCAGCTGCCCATTTCCCATAGCTAGTAGACTTTCTAGACCCTACAATACTAATTGCTAGATTATCTTCCTCTAATATGCCGCCCTTCATATAAATCACATTCGGTCTATCATCTATATAGGATAGATGCTCTGGATAGTCTTTGTCTAATATAGTTATCATTTTTATATTTTGTGACTCTATGTTTTCCAATAAACTATTTAGATAGTCCTTATTTCTATTTTTTAAAATTTTATTTATTATAGGATGCTTGAATCTACCAATATTTTCTAGCTTTTCTTTTTTACTATACCATAAGTCCTCTAGATTTGGAAATTCATCTATAAGCTTTCTTATATTGTGATTTCCTATATTTAAGCTACTTAACCATATTAATATATCTCTCTCACGAATATCCAACACACTACCCCCAATACTTATTATCTAAAGTTCTATATCTTATAGCCTCTAATATATGATTTTCTCTAATGTTTCTTTCACTATCTAGGTCAGCTATAGTACGGGCAACTTTGAGAAGCTTGTTATAAGTCCTAGCTGTAAAATTATATTTTTTAAATGCTTGATTCATTATAGATTCAGAACTCTTAGAAAGAGTGCAATATTTCTTTAAGTCATTAGGTGATATCTGAGAATTACTGTGTATACCGATCTCTTTAAATCTATCCAATTGAATTTCTCTAGCCTTATTGACTCTTTTTCTTATTTCAAGTGAACTTTCTTCCTTTCCATCTAATTTTAAGTCTTCATACTTTACTGGTGAAACCTCTATATGGATATCAATCCTATCCAGCATAGGATTACTTATCCTCCCCAAATACCTATCTATACTTGACTGAGTGCAGGTACATTCATGAAAAGGATCCCCCAAATATCCGCAAGGACAGGGGTTCATACTAGCTACAAGCATGAATTTAGATGGAAAGCTAAGGCTTGCCTTAGATCTCGATATAGTTACAAAACCATCTTCTAGGGGCTGCCTCAAGACCTCTAAAACATTTTTTTTAAACTCTGCTAACTCATCAAGAAACAAAACTCCATTATGGGACAGCGATACCTCTCCTGGTTTGGGCATCCTACCGCCACCAATCAGGGCAACCCCTGATGTAGTATGGTGTGGAGCTCTAAATTGTCTTGTTTTAATTAGATCTTTAGATGATAGAAGTCCAGATATACTGTAAATTTTTGTAACTTCTATGGCTTCTTCAAAAGTAAGATCTGGCATTATTGTAGGAATTCTCCTAGCCGCCATAGTTTTGCCAGCACCAGGTGGCCCGATTATAAGACAATTGTGAAATCCTGTGGCAGCAATTTCTAAAGCTCTTTTTAATCCACTTTGACCTTTTATATCTGAAAAATCTATATTATAATCTAACTCTTCATCTGAACTAAGTATTTCTTTTTTATATGGTTCAATATGTAATTCCTTATTTAAATAATCTACTACTTCCTTTAAGTTCCTTACTGGGATTATATCTATATCTTCTATTACCCCACACTCATCCCTATTTTCATAGGGTATTATACATTTAGATTTATTCATCTGTCGCATAGATATAACCATTGGAAGAGCGCCCTCTATAGGGTTTATCTTTCCATCCAAGGAAAGCTCTCCTATCAAAATTAAATCATCTGTATGGGATCCATAAACTACCCCTGAAGATTTTAGTATTCCTATTGCAATAGATAAATCCATTTGTGATCCTTCTTTTTTTAAGTTTGCAGGAGCTAGGTTGATAGTTATTCGGCTTAAGGGAAAATCATAGCCAGTATTTTTAATAGCAGAACGAACTCTTTCCTTGGATTCTCTTATTGATATATCAGGAAGGCCTACTATATTAAAAGCTGGGATTCCTCTTGATAAATCAGTTTCCACATCAATATTCCATCCATCTAGTCCTTGGAGTACACAAGTATTTACTTTGGAATACATAAAAACACTCCTTTATATGATTGCATTTTAAATAATATGTATAAAGTCTTGAGTTGAAAATTTTAATAAAATGCATTTTCTATATGATTTATTCTTCTGTTTTCTAAAAGGTATACTTCCATGATGTCATACCTAGGTTGATAGTTTGAATATTGTCTTTGACTCATATAAATGCTAGAGCAGTTAATTATCTTTTTTTGTTTACTTTTATTGACTGATTCGCAAGGAAGACCATATTCTAAATTTGTCCTCGTTTTGACTTCTACAAAAGCTAGAATTTGCTTTTTTTTGTCAAATGCTATGATGTCAATTTCACCTATTTTATTTCTATAATTTAAATCTAAAATAACATATCCCTTATTTACAAGATATGACTTGCACAGTAATTCTCCTTTTCTGCCCTTTGAAATATTATTCATATTTATCTTTCCTTTTAGAGTCTAAACTATATACATAAAATATTATTTCAGCTACAGCCTCATATAGTTCCTCAGGTATTTCCTCATCAATATCTAGTTGGATTAGCTTTTCCACTAACTTCTTATCTTCATATATAGTAATATCTTCATCTATAGCCTTATCTAAAATGCTTTTAGCAACCACACCTTGACCTTTTGCTATTACTTTTGGTGAAACATCTTCTTTTGAATACTTTAATGCTACTGCCTTGTTTTTATCTGTTTTTTTCATAATTAAACCTTCACATCCAAGTAATATGTTGAGCTAGCTTTTGAGCTATCATTGATTGTATCTATTATGTCAATCTTTTCTTCAAAATCATAATGAACATTTTCAACTTTGTAGCCCAAGGCATTAATTTTATCTATAAGAATCTCTTCATTTTCTTTGAATAGAGACAAATATTCTTTTTTAATTCCTATTTTTATGCTTATATTTTTATTTGCAAAGTGACATGATACCCTTATATTATCTAGGTTTTTTGTATTTAAATTAATAAATACATTTGTCTTTTCTTTGTTGAGTTTCTTCTTATTTTTTTTGATAAAGTTTATAAGTCCCTTTATATTTTGCTTTCCATGGTTAATTGGAATCAGTGTGAATAATAGATTTTTATTAATATCATTTAAGAAGTCATTTTTATTCTTTAATTCAACTATTTCTTTTTCTATATTAAGTTTTGTATTTGATTGGGATTTTTCTAAGATTTTTTCAAACTGAGCAATTTCACTTTTAATATCCTTGGAACTGTCACCATCTATATTATCTGCAGACATAAATAATTCTTTAAATAAGCTTTCTCCTATCTCCTCTTTTATAAAACTAGTCAAGCTAACTAACCTTTCAATAAAAAGATCGGGATTTTGATTTAATTCCTGCATATTGATGATGTTATTTAAATTTGCTTTAATATCATACTTTGTAAAGAGCGAAACTAGTCTAGGTAGATTTTCCCTTAGATTTATACTTTGATTCTGTCCTAGGATAGTTTTTATATTTGAACTTATATCTTTTTCTTTGAAATTGTTATTTTCTTTGACAATGATCATATTTTTTAAATCGTATTTCAAGCTTATAATTTCATCTTTTATACTTGCATTCAATTCACCTTTGTTTTCCATCTCATTTATCTTATTGTCTAAAAATGTTTTGTTCTCAGTGAGTTTAATATTGCTTTTATCTGCCTTTGAATTTAAGTCCTTATTTTCTAAAATCAAGTTTAAATCTTTCTTAATTCCTGATCCCTCTTCTGAGCTATTAGATTGTAAAGACTTAATAGCCTTATCTAGATCCTCTAGTTTATGATGATTTAAAAGAATCACCTTGTCTTCATCGGATAGAGTAGTTAATTCTACTACTTTTTCTAAAGTTTTTATGCTATTTCCTATACTATCTTTATTTAGAGGGATATTGGATTTGATTAGATTTTTAACTATCTCTAAGGATGTTTTGTTTTCTTCTATATTCATATTTTTAAGCAAATTAGATATAGATGAGTCCGATTTAACTGTAGTTAGATTTTTCAATTCTTGCAATTCTTCTTTTCCAATAGACTTTATAAGTATTTCACTTGCATTTGATGATTTAACTAAAAATGTCATCTCATCTCCTATACTTACCCTTGCATCTGAGTCTAATATTGCAGGTATTATACTTTTCCCTTCTACTTCTAAGAGTACTTTTGAATCAAAAATATCTATTACCTTTCCTTTAAATATGGAGTCCTTGCTTAGTATATTATTATCATGTGTCTTGATAGAGTTTAATAAGTATTGATTTATCTTCAATTATATCACCCATGCTTATTTTTTTAGAATTTTATTTAGAAAACTCATCCTATGAATCGGCGAAGGTCCTAAATCTAGTATGTTTTTAATATGTTCCTTTGTTCCATAGCCTTTATGTTTTTTCAAATTATATCCTTGATAGATTTCATCCCAGTCACTGCACAGATTATCCCTATATACTTTAGCTACTATAGAAGCACATGCAATCCCATGACTTTTTTGATCACCTTTGATTATAGATTTGCTAGCCAGATTTGAATTTATATTCTCAGCATCTATTAATAGAAAATCAGCACTTATATGTTCACCGTTTTTATCCTTTAAATTTTCTACAGCTCTTTTCATAGCTAATCTTGTGCTTTCTTTAATATTGATCTTATCTATAAGGGTAGAATCTATCCTGCCTATTCCAATAGCAATAGATTCTTCTATGATTATATCGTATAATAGTTTTCTCTTCTTTTCACTTATTTTTTTAGAGTCATCGACACCTTCAATTTTTAAGCCCCTAGGCATAATAACTGCACAAGCAAGAACATCTCCAGCCAAGCATCCCCTACCCACTTCATCTATGCAAGCTATATTTCTGTATCCTAGTTTATATATTTCTTCTTCTATTTCCAACAAAACTATTCCGCCTCTTTTTTTGGATATTCTAATGTTATATTCCCAATTATACCTTTTCTAAACTCATCAAGTATAATATTGCTGACTTTTGTATAATCAACTTCATTGGCTCTCATGATAGCACCTCTTCGCCTTCCTATAGCATCCATAACTTCTAATCCCGTTTTACCCTCTAGATCTATATTATATCTGTTTTCTAAAAGATTAGGGCTTATCTCTATAAGTTTTTCCGTAAGCCTTAGTGCCAATGTTTCTGTATCTAGTATTTTATCTTTAATAGCACCAGTAAATGCCAAGTTCAATCCTATTGTAGGGTCTTCAAATTTAGGCCATAATATACCTGGAGTATCTAAAAGTTCTAGTTCACCTTTTATTTTTATCCATTGATTTACCCTTGTAACACCTGGTCTGTTGCCTGTCTTAGCCCCTTTTCTGCCTGAGAGACTATTTATCAAAGTAGATTTCCCTACATTTGGTATTCCAAGAATCATGGCACGCATAGGCCTACTTACTACTCCTCTTTCTTTAAAGCCTTTTCTTTTTTCAGCTGTAAGTTCATAGGAAATATCTATTAATTTGTCAATTCCCTTTCCTTTGATAGAATTTAATAGTACAGTTTTCACTTTTTTTCTCTCAAAGTATTTTTGCCATTCTTGATTAGCTGATTGATTGGCCAAGTCATATTTATTTAAAATGATTATCCTAGGTTTATCTTTGACAATTACATCTATCAATGGATTTCTACTACTATATGGAGCTCTTGCATCAATTAATTCATATACAATATCTACCATTTTTAGATTTTTCTCGATGGATTCTCTAGTTTTTTTCATATGACCTGGATACCAATTTATATTCATTTTTTCATTCATTTATTTTCACCCACTTAAATAAAATTGGGACTTATTAAGTCCCAATTGATTAGTAAATTCTTTTTTCTCTAACTTTAGATGATTTACCTTGTCTTTCTCTTAAGTAAAACAATCTAGCTCTTCTTACCCTACCTTTTCTAGTTACAGTTAAATTTTCAATCCTTGGTGAATGAATTGGAAATGTTCTTTCCACTCCCACACCATAAGAAAGTCTTCTTACAGTAAAGGTACTTTTGATACCTTCACCTTGCTTTTTGATAACTGTTCCTTCATAGGTTTGGATTCTCTCACGAGTTCCTTCTATTACTTTATAGTCAACTTTCACAGTATCTCCAACATCAAAAGATGTTAAATTTTCTTTTATTTGCTCATCTTCTATCATTTTAATTAAATCCATTTTATATCCTCCCTTCTAGCTAGGCGTTCATGAATCAGAGGACCACCTGTAATTGTGCATGCTAGGTATTATAGCATATTTTTTATTCTAATACAACTAAATCCTCTTATCTGAATCTATCTGGATTTCAGATAAGATTTTTCTTTCTTCTTTGCTAAGTTTTTCCGTTTTAATTAAATCTGGTCTCTTCTCTAGTGTTGTTCTTAAGGATTCTTTTTTTTTCCACTGATAAATTTTTTTGTGATCACCTGAAAGCAAAACTTCTGGAACATGATGTCCCTTAAATACTCTTGGCCGAGTATATTGAGGGTTTTCTAAAAGTCCATTATAGTGGGATTCATTTTCATAGGATTCCTCAGACCTAAGAACCCCTGGTATCAGTCTTACTATTGAGTCAACCAGGACCATTGCTGGCAACTCGCCTCCTGTAAGTACAAAATCACCAATTGATATCTCGTCGTCTATATAATTTTCTATTATTCTATTATCTAGACCTTCATAGTGTCCGCACAAAAGAATTAGGTGATCTTCAGATGCCAATTCATTTACAAGTCTTTGATTCATTGTTCTACCCTGAGGTGATAGATATATAACTCTAGACTTGTCTTCTCTAACACTTTTGATAGCAGCAAAAACTGGCTCTGGTTTCATTAGCATACCGCTTCCCCCACCAAAAGGATAATCATCTACTTTTTTATGCTTATCTTTTGAAAAATCCCTTATATTAATATTATGGATCAGTACCTTCTTATCTTTTAAGGCCCTTCCTATCATGCTCCATTCTAGAAATGAATCGAAGAACTCTGGAAATAGACTTAGTATGTCAATCTTCATTCTATCATTCCCTCTATAGGATCGATATATATTTTCTTTTCTTCTATATCAACCTTTTTAACAAATTGCTTTACAGCGGGTATGAGATATTCTTTTTTACTTTTGCTATCTTTTACCACATAGACATCATTGCCAGAACCTTGAATAATATCTATCAAGCTTCCTATAAGGTTCATGTCTAAATCAAATACTTGTGAATTCAAAACTTCATAAATGAAAAAATGATCCTTAGCTAGTTCTATTTTTCCCTCTTCATCTACATATATATAATAATCTTTAAAATTTTCAATTTCATTTATATGGCTGTATTCTTTGAATTTAAGAATAACAAGGTTTTTTTGGTACTTGACACCTTCAACTTGAACTTGGATTTTTTCATCGCCTAAGTAGGCTCTTTCAAGCAAATCAAATCTCTTTGCATCATCTGTTAGAGGATATACCTTTACCTCTCCTTTTAAGCCATGTGTATTTGTTATTTTTCCTATTACTATATAATCCATCTTTTCACCTATTTCATTTTTTAATAGCATAAAAGTATTATTGAATAATCTCTACTACTACTCTTTTGTTGTCTTTTATTGCCGCTGCCTTCACTACTGTTCGTATGGCTTTTGCTATTCTTCCTTGCTTACCGATTACTTTACCCATATCTTCATCAGCTACTCTTAGTTCAATAATTATTGATTGACTGCCTTCCACTTCATTTACTTGAACCTGGTCTGGGTTGTCAACAAGTGATTTAGCTATAAACTCTACTAGTTCTCCCAATATCAGCGCCTCCTAAATACTATTATTCACCAACAGTTTTTTCTTCAGCACTCTCTTCTTCAACAGCTGTATTCTCATATACACCATTGTTTCTAAATAATCTATCTACAGTTTTGGATGGCTTTGCTCCATGTCCTATCCAGTTCATTGCTTTTTCATTATCTACCTTAACTGTTTTAGGCTCAGTTAGTGGGTTGTAATATCCGATTTCTTCAATAAATCTTCCATCTCTAGCCCTACGAGAATCTGCAACAACTATTCTATAGAAAGGGTTCTTATTTGATCCTATTCTTTTTAATCTGATTTTTACTGACATATTTTCACCTCCTTAAATTTTCTACAACTATTTAATCCTATTTTAAAATGGCAAGCCAAATTTACCTTTTTTCTTCATTGACTTTTCCATGTCTGTAAACTTTTTCATCATTTTCTTAGTTTCCTTAAATTGTTTCAGAAGCTTATTTACATCTTGAACTCCTGTTCCGCTACCTTGTGCTATACGTTTTCTTCTACTACTATTTATTATTTCAGGATTGATCCTCTCTTTTTTAGTCATAGACTGTATAACAGCTTCAATCTTTTGAATATCTTTTTCTCCTACATCTAATCCCTTCAATGCTTTTGAATTCATTCCAGGAATCATACCTAGCAATTCATCTAATGGCCCCATAGATTTCATTTGATCTAGTTGATCTAAAAAATCATCCAGTGTAAATTGCTGGGTCCTTATTTTCTTTTCTAAATCTATGGCTTGTTGCTTGTCGATGTTAGCTTCCGCTCTTTCAATTAGACTTAGCACATCTCCCATTCCTAATATTCTAGACGCCATTCTATTTGGATGAAAGGCTTCTAACTGATCGAACTTTTCTCCCATACCTACAAATTTAATAGGCTTATCTGTTACAGCTCTTATAGAAAGTGCTGCTCCACCTCTTGCATCCCCATCAAGTTTAGTAAGGACAACTCCTGTAATTCCAAGAGTTTCATCAAATGATTTTGCTACATTTACTGCATCTTGACCAGTCATGGCGTCAAGGACTAAAAGGACCTCATCAGACTTAACAGCCTGGTGTATGTTTTTTATTTCATCCATTAGATTTTCGTCTATATGAAGTCTACCAGCAGTATCTATGATGATTACATCATTGCCATTCTTCTTTCCGTGTTCTAAGGCAGCCTTTGCTATATCTACAGGACTAACCTTATCTCCCATAGTAAATACAGGAACATCCACCTTGGAGGCTACTACTTCTAGCTGCTTGATAGCTGCAGGTCTATATACGTCACATGCAACTAATAGGGGTCTTTTGTTCTGTTTTTTTAGATTAAAGGCTAGCTTTCCTGTAGTCGTAGTTTTACCAGCTCCTTGTAATCCACACATGAGTATAACTGTTGGAGGAGTGGGCGCGAAGTTTAATTTAGACTCATTTTCTCCCATTAAACTTGTAAGCTCATCATTGACTATCTTGATGACTTGTTGTCCCGGAGTCAAACTCTCCATTACTTCAGATCCTAAAGCTCTCTCCTTTACTCTTTTGATGAAATCCTTAACTACCTTGAAATTAACATCTGCCTCTAAGAGTGCAAGTCTTACTTCCCTCATAGCTGCATCTAGGTCTTTTTCATTTATTTTACCTTTTCCTCTAAGTTTTCCTAAGGCACCCTGTAGTTTTTCCGATAAAGATTCAAATACCATTCTATATCACCTCCCGGCTATTTTCTAAAAGTTTTTTACATATTTTTTTTATCTCTTTTGCTTTTTCTATTATATACTTATCTTCCTGATTTTGTTTTTTTCCTTTTTCTATTATATCCATAGAGATATCTCTTATATCTTCAATATAATTGTGACTTGAATAAAATTTTTTAACCAGATTTAGTTTGTTTTCATATGAATATAGCTTTCTCTCTGCTCTTTTTAACAAATCAAATATTCCTTGTCTTGTAACATCTATCTCTGTTCCAATTTCAACAAGAGACAAATCATATACATAATAAAGTTCTATAGCCAAGTATTGCTTTTTACTAAGCAGTTTTCCGTAAAAATCGAATAAGATACCTATCTCTACATGTTTTTCCAAATTAATCACCATAAACCTCAATAGTATAATAACGTCAAGCTTTTTACTTGACGTTATTATACTATTACACTTTTATTCTTTTGTCAACAGTTTTATAAGATTTTTCTATTCAAATAAGGCTTCAACAAAATCTTCTACTATAAACTCTTGAAGATCATTTATTCCTTCACCGACTCCAACTAGTTTTACAGGAATATTTAATTCGTCATAAAGGGCTATAATTACGCCCCCCTTTGCTGTTCCATCAAGCTTTGTAAGTGCAACTCCTGTTATATTTGCAACTTCTTTAAAAACCTTAGCTTGGTTGATTGCATTTTGTCCTGTAGTAGCATCTAATACGAGCAGCACTTCTTTTTGTGCCTCCCCATATTCCCTATCTACTATCCTAAATATCTTATTAAGTTCTTGCATTAAATTATCCTTATTATGAAGTCTCCCTGCAGTATCACATATTAAAACATCTGAGTTTCTAGCTTTTGCTGCCTGTATGCCATCATATATAACTGCTGCTGGGTCTGCTCCTTCACTGTGAGATATGATATTGACTCCTGCTCTATTGCTCCATTCTTCGAGTTGTTCAATAGCTGCTGCTCTAAAAGTATCGCCTGCAGCAATCAATACCTTTTTTCCTTCTTGCTTAAGTTCATAGGATAACTTACCAATAGTTGTTGTCTTTCCTACGCCATTTACACCTACAACAAGTATCACAGAGGGTGAAGGATCTAAATTCAATTTGTTTTCAGATTGAGAACTTAACATTACTTTTCTTATTTCATCTTTTAAAAGATTTTTTACTTCATTGGGGTCTGTAGTTTTTTCTTCTTTTACTCTTTCTCTTAAGTTATCAATCAATTTCATTGTAGAGCTAACACCTACATCTGCTGTAACTAAAACCTCTTCAAGTTCATCAAATAATTCTTCATCTATTTTTTTATAGGAATTTAGTATTCCATCAATTTTATCTGAGAAATCTTTTCTAGTCTTTGTTAGTCCCTTTTTTAATTTATCAAATATTGAAAGCTCTTTCTCTTCAACTTCTTCAACTTCAAACTCTTCAGTTTTTATATGATTCTCTTGACTAAGGTCTGACTTTTCTAGATTTTTATCCTCATTTTCTTCTTCTTTTATATATTCCTCATCTATCTCTTCTTGATCTTTTTCAGATATATCAAGCTCTGTATCTAAGACTTTTGAAAGTTCCTCATCTTCTTTTTCTTCCTTGTTTTTTTTTCTTTTAAACCAATTTAACATAATAACCCTCCTTAGCTTGCAATTTCATCCACATAATCTGCTAGTTTTACAGATATTAACTTAGATATACCATCTTCTTCCATGGTTACACCATATAAGGTATCTGCTATTTCCATGGTAGTCTTTCTATGTGTTATCAAAACAAATTGTGTATCGTGTGAAAAGTTTTTTAAATATGAAGTATATTTTCCTATATTTGACTCATCTAGGGCAGCATCTATTTCATCTAGT
>JARICQ010000108.1 GCA_029264075.1 Tissierellaceae bacterium
CTTGTTGAGGATTTAGAGTATATAGACAAAAAAATCAAAGGAATTATATTAGTGACCTCACAAAAAGAGATAGCAAACTTAGATATTCCTCATACAATTCTCAGACCAAAAAATATAAATATAGGAATAGGTTGCAGAAGAGGAGTAGAGGCAGGTCGAATAATAGATGCAATTGAAGATAAGCTAGACTTCTTAAACTTATCTAAAAATAGTATAAAATCAATAGGGACTGTAGAAATCAAAAAAGATGAAAAAGGGATAATTGAAAGTGCAAGGCATTTCAAAAGCCCCCTAGAAATATTTACTATAGATCAAATAAAAGAAATAGAAGAGAATTTTCCTAAATCACAGTTTGTAAAAGATACTATTGGAGTATATTCAGTAGCAGAGCCAGTAGCATTCTTACTAGGTGGGGAGATAGTGAGTGGAAAATCGAAACATGATGGTATAACTATATCTATATCAAAGGAGAGAAAATATGGCTAAACTATATGTAATAGGAATAGGTCCAGGTGGCAGAGAACATATGACCTTTAAGGCAGTTGAAGCAATTAAGGAAAGTAGTGTAATAGTTGGATATACACCATACATAGATTACCTAGGAGATCTGACAGAGGGGAAAGAATTATTTTCAACGGGTATGAAGGGTGAGATTGAAAGATGTAAAAAAGCTATAGACTTTGTTAGAGGAGGTCAAACTACATCTATAGTCAGTACAGGTGATGCAGGCCTATATGGCATGGCAGGGCCTATCCTTGAGCTGGCAGAAGATATAGATGTAGAGATAGTGCCTGGAGTAACAGCAGCCTTCTCTGCAGCAGCAGAGCTTGGAGCTGCCATAATGCATGACTATGCATCTATAAGCCTGTCAGATCTAATGACTCCTTGGAGTGTAATACTTAAAAGAGTTGAATCCGCAGCAGAGGCTGACTTCATAATTACTATCTACAATCCCAGGTCTAAGGGTAGACCAGATCATTTAAATGAGGCTATTGATCTTGTACTTAAATATAGAGATCCTAAGACACCAGTTGGAATAGTGAAAAACTCTGGAAGAGATGGAAGAGAAATTACGATTACTAGGCTAGATAGCATAGAATATGAAAAAATAGATATGCTCACTGTACTTCTTATAGGGAATACACAAACTTATATAGAAAATGATAGGATGATTACACCTAGGGGATACAATATATAATGATTTGGATAATATCTGGTACTAGTGAGGCTAGGGAATTAATAGATAGAATAAATGATATAGATCAATATATAGCAACTATTGCAACTGATGCTGGTAGAGAATTTATCAACTCAAAAAATGTAGTTGTAGCTAGAATGAACTACGGTGAGATGAAAGTATTTGTAGAGAAAAATAATATATCCTTAATAATAGATATGACCCATCCATATGCAAAAATAGTATCTGAAAATGCTAAAAAATTGGCAAATCAAATGAATATAAGATATATTAGATATATAAGGGCAATAACAAAAGAGATTTCAGATGCTATTTATTTAAAAAGCTATGAAGAAGCTTATGAATATTTAAGTAAAGTTGAAGGGACTGTGTTTTTTACTACAGGCTCTAAAAATATCTCTGATTTTGAAAAGTGGAGGGGAAGAAATCGATTTATATATAGGATTCTTCCAGTGGCTGATAGTATAAAGATATGCGAAGACTTATCCATATCAATGAAGGATATAGTGGCTATTCTTGGACCTTTTTCTTTAGCTTTAAATAAAGCGATGCTTAAAGAGTATGGGGCTGATTATCTAGTGATGAAAGATAGTGGGGAAAGAGGAGGAAGCACTGAGAAATTGAAAGCATGTGAAGAACTAAATATCATTCCATTAGTTATTGGCAGAAAATTGGAAGAGGGAATAGATAGCTTAGAGAAGATAGAAAATATAGTTAGAACTCATGTTAATCAGAAAGGAAGGGTAAATTTATGATTTATTTAGTTACAGGTGGGGCTAGAAGTGGTAAAAGTGCTTTTGCAGAGAGCTTGTATGGTTCCAAAATGGATGTTGTGTATATAGCTACATCAAAGGTTTTGGACAGGGAAATGGAAAATAGGGTAAGACTGCATAGAAAGGCTAGACCAGATGAATGGCGTACTTTTGAAGGGAACTACAATCTTCATGAAGCGATTGGCGAAGAGGAAAATTATCTCCTAGACTGCATCACTGCACTTACTTCCAATATAATGTATGATATGTCAAAGTATAGGGACGATATCGATATTGAATTACAAAGAGATATTGAAGATAGGGTAATATCTGAAATTGAAGATTTAATAAAGCATGTTAAAGCTAAAAATTACAATTTAGTATTGGTGACAAATGAATTAGGAGATTCTATTGTACCAGAAGATCATGTAAGTAGAGTTTTTAGAGATACTCAGGGTAGAATAAATCAAAAAATTGCCTCTATTGCAGACGAAGCTTATTTGGTATGCTGTGGTATACCTGTGAAACTTAAGTGATAAGGGGTCTAATCCTATCCCTACAATTCTTTACACATATACCTATAAATATAGCAATTGATTTTAATCACAAAAACATACGATATAGTATATTTTTCTTGCCAGTTGTTGGATTGATAATTGGTGGGATAAGTGGGTTGATATATTTTTTACTATCTAAATATAATCTAATGATAGCATCTTTTATGACCTTATTGTCAACCATAATCTTAACCGGTGGCCTCCATATCGATGGTCTTTCGGATACTTTTGATGGTTTTTTATCCAATAGAGATAAAAACTCAACTCTTGAGATAATGAGAGATAGTAGGGTGGGAGCATTTGGAGTCTTAAGTATAGTCCTTATCATACTATTTAAGTTTGTATTGATATTTAGCATCGAAAACTTGCCGATAGTAGTGATCCTTTCATTTATAAATAGTAGGATAGCAAATGGATGGATAATGGCAACAAAAAAACCAGCAAGAGACGATGGACTTGGAAAGATGTTTAGAGACAGCGAACCAAAAAAACTTGTAGTCATTAGTATGC
>JARICQ010000125.1 GCA_029264075.1 Tissierellaceae bacterium
GAATGCATCCAGGCCTATCATTCTGATGGAGATAAGACCGAGGTCATGAAAAAGTGTAGGATGGGAGTATACCTATATAAGGGTGAATATTTACGTGAACTAGGCCTTGAGGACTGGATAATTCCCATCAGAAATCGATTTGACCGCTTATATATAAACAACCTATCCCATTATCTACAGGCTCTTAGGGAGATGTCTATGGACAATCTAATAGTATCCATATGCGAAGATGCAATGGCCCACAAGCCCTACGAAGAGAGCATTCATATCTATTTTATAGATTCCCTACTCAATTTGGGTCAAAGCAGATGCGCCTTAAGTCATTACAATTATTTTACAGCCAAGATGCATCGTGATCTTGAAATACCACCTAGCAATAGGCTTAGAGACTTGTATAAAAGGATTAAATCACATGATGATAGTTCTCTATCAGCCGTAAGTCTTGACAATATAGATGATTTACTAAAATGTTCAGATGAGCCTGAAGGAGCCTTGGTATGTAGCAAGGACTACTTTAAATTGCTATACAATATTGCAATTAGATTTAATGAAAGAGTGAAAAGAAAAAATTCATTTGTAGGTGTTATAAGTATAGGCAGCAATGACTTTAGAGATCTTTCAAAAAAAGAGATGAAAAGAGCTATGTCGATCCTGTCAGATGTAATCTTCCATGGCCTTAGGAAACGTGATGTCATAAGCCCCTGGAATGATAGGCAAATTCTCCTACTCTTATATGATTTGGAGGAGACTTATCTAGAAAAGATAATAGATAGGATTAGAAATACCTTTAATGATATGCTTAAAGACGAGAAAATATATTTAAAAATAAAGTTTAAAAGTTTTTAAAAATTAATTCCTTGACATTCCAATATGTTGAGGAATTTTTTATGGAAACTTTTATAAAAACTTTTCATGTAATCTGTATGAAATCCTAGTGAAAGTTGCTTGCAAGCTCCCTAGGTATATATAAGCTACAAGGACAATTTAAAATATAAATAAGTGTTTGGAGAAGTCTGAAATTATAGTAACTTTAAGACCAAGCAGATTTGATTTAAATTGGACTTGTGAAATTGACGGTTGGCAAACTTGGATGAATCCAAGGACGCAAAGCTATAGGGCCTTGATATGGTAGCCTAGCTGCAAGCAATCTATAAGCCATTAAGGAGGAAGGAAAATGAAAAAGAGAACGACCATGTTGATCATGAGTATGACCCTAGCTGTATTACTTATCGCAGGCGGAACCTTCGCTTGGTTTACAGCTACAGCAGATCCAGTAGTCAATGAATTCCAAGCAGGAACATTAATCTTGAGTGTAGAAGAATGTTTCAATGCATGTGATGCAGCAAATGTTAACCCAGGAGATTGTATCCAAAAGCATGTAAGATTCCACAATGATGGTACAAAGAGAATGTTTGTAAGAGTAGATCTTGAAGAAATATTTATGGACGTGACTGGTGCAGATTTAGATCCAGATGGTATAGTATCATATGATCTTGGACCAAATTGGGTACTTCACACAGATGGATACTACTACTATACTTTAGAAGTAGAGGCTGGCGATGTTACAGAAGAGATAATCTCAGAAGTATGTTTTGATGGACCAGCAATGGATAACACATATCAAGGATCAAAGTTTACTTTAACAGTAAAATCAGAAGCTATCCAGGTAACAAATGGAGCAGCAGAAGATGTATGGGGAATAGATCCTTCAACCCTATAATATTAATCTAAGTTAATATTTACTATCAATCGATATAATAATATGAAGAGGCTGGGAGACCAGTCTCTTTTCTTTTATAGGCTACTGATACATAAAATTTGATTGCATTTAAATATCTTCGGGTATGATTATTTTAAGAATATAAATTTAAAAAGGAGAGATTTTATGTTTTTTCAGGGATGGGAAACAGTATATCAAACTATAATACTTTCAATCGCAACCTACATAGCTATAGTTGTCATAATAAGATTATCTGGCAAGAGAACTCTTTCTTCCTTTAATGCCTTTGATTTTCTTATAACAGTAACCATAGGTTCTATAAGTGCTACTACCATACTTTCAAAAAACACTACACTTACTGACGGGATGTCAGCTATTGTGACCCTAGTTATCTTGCATTTTATAGTGGCTAAGATTAGTGTATATTCAAAGACCTTTAGAAAGATAATCAAGTCTGATCCTACCCTTCTCTTTTATGATGGTGAATATATTGATGAAAACTTAAAGAAGATGAGGGTATCTAGGGATGATATACTCCAGGAAGTAAGGATAAATAGTGGGGTTACCATAGATGAGGTCCACTCTGTTATCCTTGAAGCCAATGGCAAATTGGCAGTAGTCACCTCAGGATCAGATGAGAACTTGAGGGGAATGACCCAGTATAAATAAAAAAGGACTCTTTTGTTAGATAATACATCCTTATATCTAGCAAAAGAGTCTTTTAAATTAAGCTTTTTTAACAAATTCAGATTTTAATTTCATTGCTCCAAATCCATCTATCTTGCAGTCTATATCGTGACCGTCGCTTGGATTGTGTATGAGCCTTATATTTTTAACCTTTGTTCCTATTTTTATAGGATTTGAACTTCCCCTTACTTTTAAATCTTTAATTACTGTGACATCGTCTCCATCTTCTAGGGTATTGCCATTTGCATCCTTGATTGAATCGTCAACTTCTTCCTTAACTTCTTCCTCGACCTCTGTATTCAAAACCCACTCGTGAGCACACTCTGGACAAACAATTAGATGTCCATCTTCGTATGTATATTCTGAATTGCATTTTGGACAATTTGGTAAACTTGACATATTGATCTCCTCCATTTTTTATTATCTGACATAAAACAAGCCTTAAAAGATAAATCCTCTAAACTTATCCCCTATGACTAGTCTGTATTATAACATAAGTTCATATCTTTGTCCCTAGCCTTGGATGATTTGGATCGGGAAAGTGGATAAGTTTCAAATATGGAATCATTCTTGACCATTTAATCCTTTTAGTTTGTTTGATGCAGCTAGAAAAGGGATATAGGCTTAGTATAGGTATTTTTATGCTTACTAGGAGGAAATCATTTGAAAGATAAAAAATTGCTAACCAAAGATATAAGAAAAACATTCTTTAAATACTTAACTGCCAGCATTGGTGGTATGCTCGGTGTCTCCCTCTATGTACTAGGTGATACCATGATAGTAGGTAGGGGCCTTGGTAGCCAGGGTTTAGCAGCTCTTAATATATCTATCCCACTAATCAATGTATTCAATGGCTTGGGCCTTTTATTTGGGATAGGAGGGGCAACCCTGCTTTCCATAAGTAGGGGTAGGGGAGA
>JARICQ010000019.1 GCA_029264075.1 Tissierellaceae bacterium
TAAGCTCCCGATATAACAGCTCCTGCTGCAATCTCTGGTGGAACACCAAGTCCTCTTGCTATTCCCATTAAAGCTATTCCTATGGTACCTGCTGTTCCCCAGCTAGTACCAGTTGCTAGTGAAGTAAGTGAAGAAATAAGTACTGTAGCTACTAAAAATATGTTTGGTCGCAAAATACCTAGGCCATAATATATCATACTAGGCACTACTCCAGATAATATCCAAACACCAATAAGTACACCTATAATTAATAAAATAACTACCGCTTGGAGTGCTTGGTAAATACCATCAAACATTGATTTTTCGATATCATTCCAATGATATCCTAGTCTTGTCGCCATAACTGCTGCAAACAAAGTACCAATTAACATAGGAATATGTGGATCTGCTCCATACACAATGATAGAAGTCCCCATCACTGCAATCAGTAAACCAAATGTTAAAAGTGCTTCCCACAGATATGGTTTTCTTATTTGTTTCTTTTCTTCCAAAATAATAACCCCCTTTTTAATTTATCGTATCTTCTTTTTCAAAGAAAATACAACCTCTTAAATTATATATCAATTTGATCTTTAGTTCAAGAGTAATTTGAATTAGATATCTAATTGTGATATTCACATAATTTCAAATTAACTACTAATTATAAAGAGTGTTTTGTTTCTGTCTAAAAAATAAATATGATAGAAAATCATAAACAAAACAGACCATCTATTTCAGTCGAAATAGATGGTCTGTTAGTTTTAAGTCTTAGTTAAGTTAGAATCATGCTATATTAAGATTAATTTTTCCCAATTCAACCTATCAAATTTTCTAATTCTTCTTCTACAAATTGATGTTTTGTATTGCAGAAATGACACACTACCTCTGCTCCTCCATCTTCCTCTATCATTAATTTAATCTCATCTTCACCAATGCTTTTTAGGACACCTTCTATTCGCTCTCTTGAACAATCGCATGAATATTCTAAATCTATTTTGTCCAGGACTTTCATTTCAAAATCTCCAAGTATCTTTTCCATTATTTCTTCTGGAGACAAGCCACGGTCTATTAGTGTTGAAATTGGCTCTATATTTCTAATAGCATCTTCTATCTTCACTATATCCTCTTCAGCCACATTTGGTAAAAGTTGAATTATATACCCACCTGCAGATCTAACTGATATATCCTTGTCAACAAGAACTCCAAGAGCAACTACTGACGGCTGCTGCTCTGAGCTTGCATAATAATAGGCTATGTCCTCTGCTATTTCACCTGATACTATCTGACTTTGACCTACATATGGCTCTTTTAATCCCAAGTCCATACTCACAGTTATAGAGCCATCTCTTCCCACAACTTCCTTTACATCTAGTTTGCCACTATTGGTACTCTCTGCATCGGCACTAGGATTATCTGCATAGCCCTTTATAGTTCCCCTATTGTTTGCCACAGCCCATATATTCCCGATAGGACCCCCGCCTGATATCTTGAGTGTCATCCTATCATTTTCATTCTTCATCATTGTTCCCATCATAAGCCCAGCAGTAAGTGTCCTGCCAAGAGCTGCTGTAGCTGTAGGAGCAGTATTGTGTGTAGTCCTTGCCTCTTCTACTAGATTTGTAGTAGAAGCTACAAATACCCTTATATTTCCTGTCTTATCTATTCCTCTTATTAAATAATCTTTCATCATATTCTCCTATCTATTTAAATATTTATTTATTTGCAACAAAATTAATTCTCTCTGTTTTTTCATCTATTTCTTCAAAGGAAAAGGCCTGGTAGAAATCCACCTTACCAAATCCTATTTTTCTTAACAAATCTACTATCTCATTAGCTTTATATGCCTTTTCTATGTGATGTTCATCAAATCTTTCATAGGTCCCGTCATCTCTTTTAAAGAAAAAAGTTAAATAAAATTCACATAGGTCATCAATTTCATCATAGAAGTTTTCCCATATATAAAATACCTCTTCACTATCTTCTGCAAATGTATTATTTCCTATAATATGTTTCAATTTATAGTGTGAATTTATATCAAATACAAATATACCATCTTTTTTTAAATGATCATAGACATTTTTAAAAACTTTTTCAAGATCGTCTTTTTTTCTTATATAGTTTATACTGTCACAAATAGATACAACTGAATCAAACTTTTTATTTAAATTAAAATCAATCATATCAGCCTTCATTATATCTACATTATTATATCTCCTAAGCTTTTCATAGGCCTGAGATAACATATCTTCTGAAATATCAAAACAAGTTAAATCATATCTTTCCTTAGCTAAATAGTAGGACAGATTCCCAGTTCCACATGCCATCTCTAGTATATTTTGTGGGTTTTTATCATATCTATTAAATATATCCTTTATATAGGCAAACCATTCTTCGTAGTCAAAGTCTACCATCAATTCATCATATACCCTTGCAAACTTGCCATATTTCTTCATATTATCCCTCTTTTTTGTTAATGTTTTTCAATCTCCAACAAATCGTTTTCTATCTTTATTTAAATATAAGTTGCCTTTACATTTATATATATAAAGAATATAAAAAACACTGCTATCGGTAGATAGTGAAGCATGT
>JARICQ010000166.1 GCA_029264075.1 Tissierellaceae bacterium
GGTTTGTCCGTAATTATGTAGAAACCTTTTAGATATCCAAGTCCCTCTAGGACCATATCTATAACCTTGACACTTACATAGAGTGCAATTACTGAGTATAGGGCTGTTTCAATTTGTCTTTCTACAAGTCCTGCAAAAACGACTACTGCAAGGTCAATCATCATCATAAAATTCGCTATACTAAGACCAGGAAAGTTTTTGTTTAGAATTGCACCTGCTAAATCTGAACCACCAGTTGTACCATCAAATTTAAATACTATTCCCAGCCCAATACCTGAAAGTACTCCTCCAAATAAGGCTGATAATAAAAGATCATGTGTCAGTACAACTTCTGGCAATACTCTCAAGAAAATAGTCAGCATCAGTGTTGCGAATGCAGTTCTAAATGCTCTTGATTTACCTAGATACTTAGCTCCGACTATAAATAAAGGAATATTTATAATTAGGTTTGTTAAATATATTGGAAAACTGCTTATTTTTTCTATAAGTATAGCAAATCCTGTTACTCCACCAGGCGCTATTGTATTAGGTGCAAGAAAGTATTGCAGGCCAGCTGCTAGTAGAAGCGAACCTAAGGCTATAGCTAGATATGAAAATAATGTTTTATACCATTTTTCTTCGAATTCCATATTTTTCCTCCTCCATCAACCGATTACATCTTTCGAAAATATAACTTTTAACATAAACTTCGGCAATACAATTTGTCTCTTGATTCTAGATGGCTCCTTTATAAGTCTGTAGAACCATTCCAATCCTAATTTTATAAATATATCTGGAGCCCTCTTAGCATTTCCTGCTAGTATGTCTATTACTCCACCATTTCCTATTATCAACTTTGATTTTAGTTTTTCTCTATTCCTATCTATCCATTTCTCCTGGCCTGGAAATCCAAGCCCGACAAATACTATATCGGCTTCAACTTGATTTATCTCTTCTATTATATTGACTTCTTCTTGGTGTCCTTGCTTATCATTGTGACTTCCTTTGAAATATCCATGGTGGCACCCTGCTATTTTTATTCCGCTATAGTCACTCTTTATCCTTTCAATAGCAAGCTCTGCTACCCCAGGTTTACCCCCTAAAAGATACAAGCTATACTCATTTTCATTTGCTATATCTAATATACTCATGGATAGGTCATAGCCCGTTACTCTTTCTTTAATAGCTTTGTTTTTGATTTTACCAGCATAGATAAGTCCTATGCCATCTGCCGTAATCATATTACCACTATTGATTAGTTTTTTCAAGCCTTCATCATCTTTTGCAGCCATTACAATTTCTGTGTTTGGTGTATAGATAACTTTTGGAGTTTCACCCTCTAAATATTCTTTTATCTTCTCCACTGCCTCTTCAAAGCTTATATTATGTATGCAAACTCCGAATATAGTTCTTTTGTCCATATCTTCACCTACTTTTCTAAAAGTTCTAATGCCATATCGACATTGGATAGGGCTTTTGCTCTTAGCTCCACATCTTGTTCTCTTAATCTTATCTTTAATTCTTCTCTATTTTCCATGACATAATCTATATTGTCTATTAGTTCTTCTAGTATGAAATTTTCAACATTGGATATATTTTCCATTCCAAGCGTTTTAAGTATGCCATCCACTTTTGGATCATAGGAAAGTCCTACCATTGGCACCTCTTGATTTGCAGCATAGATTAGGGAGTGAAGCCTCATAGCTATCATTATCTCAGATTCGCGTATTATCCCCATAATCTCCTCAACGCTATATTTTTCTTCTGTAACATAAGAATCACCATCCACAAAATCCCTTATTTCTTTACTTATTTCTAAATCTTCAGGGTAGTGCATTGGTATCAGAAGAACATTCGCATCGTATTTGTCTTTCATATAATTTATAGCCTCTGCCATTGTAGGTACTAAATCTTTAGATCTCTTCCACTGTCTAACAGATACACCGATGATTTTTTTATCTCTAGGTATCTTTTCAATTTCAAATATTTCATCAACCCTATCCTTAGAAGATGCTTGGAGTGTAAATACTGGGTCAGCTGTGACAAAGGTATTTTTATTTTTTATACCTAATTCCCTTACATATTCCATAGATCTATCATCTCTAAGGGTTATCAAATCAACATTATTGAGTATGTGTTTAGTTAGAAATCTGTTTGTCCTTCTCTCTATTGGACCTATGCCATTGGCATAAACCATCACTGGTTTTCCCATGAGCTTGGTTATCTTCATGATAGCCAGATAGTATATGAGAGACCTAGTGCTAGTTACATCTTGCAAGAGAGATCCTCCACCAGATATAAATAGATCTGTATTTCTAATAGCTGAAAGTACCTCTTTAAATTTAAATCTATCCACTGCATCTACATCGTACATCTCTCTAGTCTTCTTAGGATTACTAGAAAGTACATTTATATTTATTTTTGAATTTTTAAATCTAATATCCTTGACTATGGCTTTCAATATAGCGTCATCTCCACTGTTATCAAAGCCATAGTATCCAGATATTAGGACTGAATTTTTCAAGTTCATGGTAAAACTCCTTTATTTAATATCAATTTTTTCTTGTTTTTTAATCTTCATCAAAACTAATACAAGTCCAATTAAAATCCAAAAATAGACTATTATTCTTGTTAAATAAATTACATTTTCAACTGCACCATGTGCCAGCAATCCTGCTAGACCCGAAAATATACCTGCTGCCATTATTTTTATATATCTATTTTCTCCACCAATTAGTTTTTGAATTCCATATTTAAATACTATAAACAACAAAAATACAAAGGCTATAAGTCCTGGTATTCCAAGCTCTGCTGCTATTTCTAAATAGGTATTATGGGCATGGTATGTAGGCATGGTCCTTATATATGTTTCAAAGGTCTCTTTAAATGGGATATGTCCTAAGCCAACGCCAGCTATTGGATTGTCTCTAATGATATCTAATGTAATCGCCCACATGGTTAGCCTATATGCATTAGATGAATCTGCTAGATTTCCTA
>JARICQ010000174.1 GCA_029264075.1 Tissierellaceae bacterium
TTTCATCAATTTCATTGATTTCTTCAACATCTAATTCACCTGAATCAAGTGCATTAAGAAGGGCATCTATTTCACTTTGTGACATTATCTCAGACAATATTTCTCCCTCCTATTGAATAATAAAATCGTTGAAATAAACATTTGTAATTTTATCAGTTTCAAAGATTTCCATTAAATCTTGTTTTATTTCTTCTTTTAATAATGTTTGACCTTGTTCCTCTCTTAATTCATCTTCTGTCTTGGTAACTATTATTTCATTAGCCTTATCTCTTACCAAAAATATTTTTTCATTAAGTGTAGCTTGAAGCTCTTCATCTGTAGTTTCTACTATAATATTTAATTTTAATATTTTTTTGCTATCTTTTATATTGCCATATAGATCGTTACAAGCGACTGTATAGGTAGGTATTTTCTTGACCTCATCTTTGTCACTGTTCTTAATATAAATAAATCCTCCTGCAACTATACCTATAGCTAATGCAATAATCAAGACTATAACTATAATAAGTGTTTTGTTTTTAAACATACTACCACTCCATTTCTTCTATGGTTCTAATTCTTGAAAAATATCTTTTAATATCACAAGATCTACTCTTCTGTTTTTTGCTTTGTTTTCAGGGCTATCATTTGGAGCTATATTTCTGTAATAGCTATATCCTGAAGATGAAATTCTCTCACCACTAATATTTGATTTTTCTACCAGGTATCTAAGAACATTTGTAGCCCTAGCTGATGATAGCTCCCAGTTTGTCGGGAATTTTACAGAGCTAAGTATTCGATCTGAATCGGTGTGCCCTTCAACTTTTATTTTTCTTTGTTGAAATTCTTCCTTGTTTAATATATCAGAAACTGAATCCAATATTTCAAAAGATTGCTCCTTAACTACAGCACTTCCTGAATCAAAGAATATTTTATCCATAAATCTAATTATTATTCCTCTTTCTTCTAGTACAATCTCTACACTGTTACCGAGGCCTAGGGTGTCAACATATTCTTCAAGGTCTTCTTGTAGCCCAGCAAGCTCTATATCAACTTCAAACTCCTTGTCAATTGGATTGGGATCAATATCTAAATCTATATTTTTCCCACCTTGCATGACCCCTGTTCCACCTTGAAAGCTACTCATTATACTTCTAAATTTTTCAGCATCTATCTCTGACATAGAAAACAGCAACACAAAGAAGGCCAAAAGCAAGGTAACCATATCACTATAGGTAGTCATCCATAGAGGAGCCCCGCCTCCCTCTTTAGTCTCTTTCTTTTTTTTCCTAGCCATTACACCATTGCCTCGCTTTCAACTTCTTCTTGTAATTTTTTTCTTTGAGCTGGTTTGATAAATGTTTTTAGTTTTTCTTCTATGATTCTTGGGTTTTCTCCAGCTTGTATAGATAACAATCCTTCAACCATCAATTCTTTTAACAAAACTTCTGACTTGCTTCTTATGTCAAGTTTTTGAGCTAAGGGCAAAAATAAAAGATTTGCAAACAATGCACCGTAAAAAGTAGTTATCAAGGCTACTGACATACTTGGTCCAATAGCTGCTGGATCGTCCATTTCCTTTAGCATATTGATTAGTCCTATCAGTGTTCCGATCATTCCTAGAGCAGGTGCATAGGCTCCCATGGCTTCTAGCATTCCCTTTGCCTGGTCGTGTCTCTCTTCTAAAAAATTCAATTCAGTCTCCAATATATTTCTAACGAGTTCTGGATCTGTTCCATCCACTATAAGATTAATTCCTTTTTTTAAAAATTCATCATCTACATTTTCTCCAAATTCTTCAAGAGCAAGTAGTCCTTCTTTTCTAGCAACATTAGCTAGTTCAATGATTTTCTCTATTGTTTCATTTATTTGAAGTTCTTTGTAAATAAATGTTTTCTTAAATATTTTACCAAGGCCCTTTAAATCTTTTATTGGATAAGCTATCATTGTAGCTCCAATTGTCCCTCCTAAAACAATAGAAATTGACGATAAATGTATATAGGTAACTAGATCACCTGATGTCATAATTCCCCAAATAACAAATCCAAATCCTACAACTAATCCCATTAAAGTTGCTATATCCAATATTTACACCTCTTTTCTTATTTCTATACTTTTAAAACTATTGATACTTGACTTGTATTCTATAACCTTTTCAATAATTTCATCTAATGACTCTAGTACCACCATCTTGCTACCATTAGTAAATGAAATGACAGTATCGGGAGTAGAATCTACATATAAAATCAAATCACTATTAATCACTAATTCTTTTCTATTCAATCTATTAACCTTTATCAAATATTTCCCACCTTTACTTTAAACAAGGGGCCTAGGCCCCTTGTTTAATAAACTTATCTCTTCATATTTACAAGTTCCTGTAACATCTCATCTGAAGTTGTAATTATTCTTGAATTTGCTTGAAATCCTCTTTGTGTGGTTATCATTTCTGTAAATTCAAGCGAAATATCAACATTTGACATCTCTAGATTACCTGGACTAATAGCACCAAAGCCTCCCAGGGCTGCACCACCGTACTGAGCTTCTCCAGAGTTTCTAGTGTCTACAAAGGTATTGCTGCCAAGTTTTTGAAGTCCCATAGGATTGTCAAACTTTGCAAGCATTATTTGTCCCAATGCCTTTCTCTCACCATTTGTAAATACTCCAACTACAGTACCAGTAGCATCTATTGAAAAGCCTTCAAGAGTACCTGAATTGTTTCC
>JARICQ010000040.1 GCA_029264075.1 Tissierellaceae bacterium
TGTATGCAATATAAAAATCAAGGGGTGAAATTTTTGCCAAATAGCGAATCCAAAAAAACAATATTAAATCAAACAGTGTTACCCGAAGTACCAGAACAGATCATTGAGCAGATAGTAAACTTTAGAGAACTCATGCTCATGTATAACTCTGCTATAAGAGAAATAACTACAAAACTTGAAATACTAAATGATGAGTTGTCCCTCGACAATAGAAAAAACCCAATACAATTTATCAAGTCTAGAGTTAAAAAACCAACTAGTATACTAAGAAAACTCGCCAAGCTTGAAAAATCCATAAGCATAGAATCTATAATGTATTCCCTAGATGATGTTGCTGGAATTAGGGTGATTTGTTCTTTTATAGATGATGTATATAAGATTTCAGAGATGCTCATCAAACAAGATGATATAAGACTAATAGAAATAAAGGATTATATCAAAAACCCTAAGCCCAACGGATATAGGAGCTATCACTTGATTGTCGAAATTCCAGTTTTCTTTTCAGAAGAAAAGCAGTGGGTCAGGGTAGAGATACAGATTCGAACAGTTGCCATGGACTTTTGGGCAAGTCTAGAGCACCAAGTAAAATATAAAAAGAATATAGAAGGCTCTAAAGAAATAGAAGACGAATTAAAAGAGTGTGCAGAAACCATTGCAAATACTGACCTAAAGATGATGGAGATTAGAAATAAGATAGAGAAACAAGAAAAGATGGATGGATGATTTTAAAAAAGGAAAGCTAAATATAAGTAGAAAAAGAGTTTCTAGGGAGAATGATTATTTAGATGAAAGATACAGAGATAAAAAAAGATAATATACTAGTAGTAGATGGAACAAATCTAATATATAGGAACTATTTTGTGCACTCTTATAGAAAAACTAGGGAAGGAGTAAATACTGGAGGCCTTTATGGAACTATCAGGAGCCTTCAAAGCTATGTAAATAACTTCAATCCAAAGCAAGTATATATATGTTTTGACAAGAGTGAATATACCTTTAGAAATGTCATATATCCCGACTATAAGGGAGATAGAAAAAAGACAGACATAGAGCTCCTAGACCAGTTTGTTCTCTTAGAAGACTACTGCAAGCTGGCCAATATTCCCTTTATAGAGATGGATATGTATGAGGCAGATGATCTAATTGGGAGTCTATGCTCCAAGGCTGGTGAATATGCTTTAAATCCCTATGCAGTTAGTGGAGATAGGGATATTTTGCAGCTAATTGATAGGGGCATAGATGTGCTATATTTATCAAATAATGGGCCTATTATCTACGGGGAAAATCGTTTTCTAGATGAATATAGGATAAATATAGGCCAGTACTTGGACTACAAGGCCCTAGTAGGGGATCCTTCAGACAATATCCCAGGTATACCAGGCATAGGAAAGAAGACTGCGGCCAAGCTTCTTGGACTATACAATGATTTAGACGGCTTGTATAGAAATGTAGACAAGTTAAAGGGCAAGCAAAAAGAAAATGTCATAGAAAATAAGAATAGTGTATATCTCTTTAAGAGGCTACTAACTATCAAAAACGATTTAGACTTAGATTATGATAGATACTTTGTGGACTACATAGATGAAGGATATAATTTAAATAATGAGAGAGCCCAAGAGTTTTTAAAAATACTTGAAATCGAAAATATTACTAAGTAAAGAGAGAATAATGCCGATAATATGTGTGAAGAGTATTTTTTAGAAGATTTGAGCAGGCTTGGGATAATCTTCTGGAAAATACATAACAAATCGCTATATTTAGGAGGATCTCGATGAATAGTAATTATTTGATTATTTCATTTATATTTTTTTTAGCAGCCTTAATATCTATTTTTTGGGGTATTTATGTCATAGTTTTAAATCCAAAGAAAAAAACCAATAGAGCATTTTTATTTGTCTGTATTTCACTTAGTATTTGGAATCTAGGATTTGGTATGACCAATATATCTCAAAACTTAAGTGATGCCTTATTTTGGAGAAGATTTGCAGCCCTTGGCTGGACATCTTTATATAGTGTCACCCTTCATTTTCTAATACTACTGACTAGAAAAAACAAGGATATCAAGATAAAAAACTATATATACTTGCTTTACATTCCAGCTATTATATGTATCTATGCTTTTTCGCTTTCGCCCGATATCGCAAGCATTCAAAATGACCTTGTTAAAACAAATTTTGGATGGACAAATCTGGCTGATAATACTGGATGGAACTACTTTTACTATGCCTACTATTCTCTATATATGCTGGCAAGCGTTTCACTTGTTTGGAAATGGAGAAAGAGGATCAAGGAAAAAAACAAGGCCAGAAAATCAAACTTGGTCATTGTATCCATTATAATTTCCTTGGCAATGGCAAGCTTGATAGATATAGTACTGACTTCATTTGGTTTTCAGCAACTACCACAAATAGCACCTCTTTTTATCATGCTGCCAACTTGGGCTATGTATTATTCGTCTAGATACTATAATTTAATTAATGATGAAAAAATAGAAAATAAGGAAATAATTGTAAGTGAAGAGGATAAGAAAAAGATATTTCGAAATATTGCTGTAGTATTTTTTGCCGGAAGTATATTTAATCTTATATTTGAATACACAAAATTTGCAAATGATAATTCATATAATATCAAACTAGGTATTATAAATAGCATTATGTTTTTTCTTACTGGGATCATTATATATTTTCTTCAGAGTATAAAGAAAGACTCCCTGAGGGAAAATCTTACCATAGCGGTATTAGTGGCTAATATACCTATCATAACGCTCTTGTTCTTTGAATACTCAAGTGTTACTATATGGGTATTTCCAGTCCTGCTCATTATAGTATCCCTTGTATTTAGCAAGAAGAGACTCCTTATCTGGTCAACTATAGCTGCAGTAGCTAGTCAAGTATTAATATGGATTTTAAAAGCTGACCAACAGATAAGTATCAATAGGTATGATTATATTTTCAGGATATTAATATTTTTAACAGCCTATATAGCGGGCTCATATGTAAACAATATATATGTTAAAAAAATCAGAGAAAATGAATATCAGATGGACTTTAAGAAAATACATTCTAAAGTTTCATCTGACTTTGTAACTATAAACAAAGAAAATGCAGATCAAAAGATAGATAATCTACTTGAGGAATTGGGATTGTTTTTAGATGTGGACAGGACATGCTTGATTTTAATTGATTCTGAAAAGAATACCATGAGGGCTTCCCACGAATGGTGCAATCGAGGAGTCAAGGGAAAGACTAAATATAAAAAAGAAATTCCTCTTTCAAACTTTCATTGGTGGATCAGAGAACTCAAAGAAAAAAAGTTAGTCTATATAAATGATATAAGTGATATACCCCTAGAAGCTATAGCTGAAAGAGAAGAATTCATAAAGCATGATTTTAAATCTTCAGTTTCAGTCTCTATTGAAACTATTGATGGAATCCAGGGCTTTATCGGAATTGATGCAGTAAAATCAGAAAAAAGCTGGGAAAAAGAAGATATGGAAATTTTAAAAATCCTATCAAATCTCCTAGCAGATGCACTAATTAAAATCAAATCGGAAAATGAAATAGAGTTCATGGCCTACTATGATCACCTTACAGGCCTTCCAAATAGATTCCTATTTGAAAAAGAGGTTAACAAGGCTATAGAGCTAGCAGAAAAAGAAGATAAGGCAGTCAGTATAGTCTTTGTGGATTTAGATAATTTTAAATCTGTAAATGATACTATGGGACACAAGGGCGGAGACTCTCTTCTTGGGGAGGTTGCCAAGGAACTAGTTGCCAAGCTAAGGGACAGGGATATAGTTGCTAGATTTGGCGGAGATGAATTCATGATTATGGTAGATAGCCTAGATGATAGGGATAATATAATCAAGGTGGCAGACAAGATTATGAGTATATTTTCAAAACCATTTAATATTGAGGGACAAGAGTTTTTTGTAAAGGCCAGTGCTGGAATAGCAACTTTTCCTATTGATGGAGAAGATTCAGAGACCTTGATTAAAAATGCAGACAATGCTATGTATGCTGCAAAGTACAAGGGAAAGAATGGCTACTCACTCTGCACATCAGAGATGAAGGACGAAGTTCAAAAGAATATGAGGCTTTCTAATGATCTGCACTATGCTATCGAAAGAGATGAGCTAGTGCTCTACTACCAACCTCAGGTCAACCTATCCAACAAGGAGATAACAGGCCTGGAAGCACTTATAAGGTGGAAGCATCCAGAGTTTGGAATGGTATCTCCAGGTGTATTTATTCCTCTGGCTGAAAAAAATGGGCTTATCCATATAATTGGGGAATGGGTCATCAAGACTGCCTGTAGGCAAAATAAGAAATTGCAGGATATGGGTCTAGCCTATATAGATATGGCGGTCAACTTATCGTCTGTTCAATTTACAGATGATCAAATAGTAGAAAAAATAAAAAGAGCACTTATAGAAACTGAGCTTGATCCAAAGTATTTGGAGCTTGAGATTACTGAAAGCATAGCAATCAATGAGACTGGATCTCTGGTAGAGACATTAGAAAAACTGCAAGAGCTGGGTGTATCTATTGCAATAGATGACTTTGGAACAGAATATTCCTCACTTAGTCGATTGAAAAACCTTCCTATTGACAGGATAAAGGTTGATATGGAATTTATTCGAGGGATTGGAGAAAATCAAAAAGATGAAGCTATTACTGTGATAATCATAAACCTGGCAAAAAGTTTAGGTTTAAATGTACTAGCCGAAGGAGTAGAAACTTCTCCTCAATTAGACTTTTTAAACAAGAAGATGTGCGACTATGTTCAAGGATACTACTATTATAGGCCAATGCCTGCAGATGACTTAGAAGAGCTATTAGAGAAAAAGAAAAAGATGCCAATCAGCATTTAAAATAGCCTGTAGATGATATTTTAAATGCTGGTTTTATGATATAATTAGTTAAATAGATTTATTCTTGGCCCTTATATATCACAAATAAATATATTCAGGAGAATATGAAATGAAAAAAATCCAACTAAGTGCTAGAATGAAATTTTATATAGGTCTTATCTTTATAATCTCTATAATAGTTGTTTTATCTATAGTTATACCTTCAGAAGACCTTAGAATTAGTAAGGGTAGGATTTATCCACTAAATGAAAATTGGCAGATTAGCTATGAGGATGAGATTATAGAAGATGTTAGTTTGCCAAGGATGATTGATGTAGAAGAGAAGCAAGAGATCACTGCACAAGTAGAAATTCCCGATTCTTTTCCTGATAAATTTAAGATTAGACTTAGGTCCTCCATGCAGGATATCAAAGTGTATGTAGACGGAGAAGAAGTTTTCAAGACAGAGAAACCAGAATCTCTATTCTTTGATGTGCCTGAATCAAGCAACTGGTATATAGTTAATCTTCCAGCAAATATACAGGGAAAAACTCTGGCACTTAAGCTATCTTCTGATGTAAGTGCTTTTTCAGTATATATAAATCCCATACTTGCAGGTGATGGGGATATTTTGATTTACAAAATTATTTTAAATAAGATACCAGGAATAATTATTTCTATGTTTATCTTTATTTTTGGATTGTTTGCATTGATAATTTCTTCTAGTATTAGAAATTTAAATGACAATAGGATGCTTTATCTGGGTGCACTCTCTATACTGCTTAGTGTGTGGATATTTTCAGAGACAAAAATGCTCCAGTTTGTGACAGGTAATAGGTTTGTAATAGGTGGAATAAGCTATATAATGTTAAGCCTTATGCTTATACCCTTTACTCTTTATCTAAGAGAGGCTGTATTTATAAAAAGCAAAAAAGCCCTAAACTTAATTGTTTGGCTTACATTTTTAGACTTTACAAGTAATATCCTCTTGCAAATATTTGGAATTAAAAAATTTATTGAAAGCATTTCATATACCTTTATAGTTCAAATTATAATTGCGATGTCTTTATTTATCTTGCTTGTTTTAGAAGCCCTAAGGCTCAAAAATGATAAGGCAAAAAAATTCATTTCTTATTTTATTCTCTTAATAGTAATCTTTTCTATTGAATTATATAATTTTTATTTTGGTTCACACAATTATACTACAACATATGCTCGCATAGGCATACTACTATTTTTGATATTAATTTTAAAGGATAGTATCAAGCAATTAGATAAACTAATGCTAAGAGAAAAAGAAAATGAAATAATTAAGAGGATTGCATATAGGGATGCACTGACGGGAGGACCTAATAGGGCAGCATTTGAAAGGGATTTCGATGAATTATTAAATGATGATCTTTTGAGCTTTAGAATCGCTCTGATGGATATCAACAATTTAAAATATGTAAATGATGAATTTGGCCATCAAGAGGGTGACAATATGATAAGGTTAAGCTACCAAGCTATAGTCGATGTCTTCAATATAAACACTAGCCACTATAGAATAGGTGGGGATGAGTTTATTTTAATAGTTAAGGATATAGATGAAGAGATCTTTGAAAGTAAATCAAATGAGCTTAGAGAGCGATTAAGGGAGATTTCAAAGACTTTAAGCTATGATATCCATATAGCAATTGGAAGTGATGTATACTCAAAGGAAAAAGTTACGAGCAAACTTACATTTTTAAATCATGTGGACAAGTTGATGTATGAAAATAAGAGATTTTTAAAAGAAAATGCTCAGGATACTTAAAAGCTGCCTAGGATCAAACTCAAAATAAGAGTTGATACTAGGCAGCTTTTGCCTATCCAGAGGATAAATTTTTTATTTACTTAAATATTATATACAATTTAAAGACCTCTTATAGTAACCATGGATCATTTTCAGGTTCTATATAGTCGTGTTTATTGGTGTCGATTTCTCTTCCTGGGTCTGCTGGTTCAGTAGGAGTATTTAACTCTGGATGTAGATTATTTGCTTTTTTTAGATTTTCATGTGAATCCTTCTTTGGTAAATCTAAGTCTACATCATCAATAGAGATATTCATTGCTTCTGCTACTCCCTTTCCATAGTCAGGATCAGCCTGATAGCAATTATATATATGCCTATGCTTGATTTGAAGGGTTGAATCCCCCATATTCCTTGCAGTGTTGTCAAAGAGTACTTGCTTTTGATCTTCGGTCATTGCACGGAAGAGCATTCCAGGCTGTGTATAGTAGTCTGAATCGTCTTCTCTAAAGTCGTATCTATATACATCTCCACCCTTTTCCTTAGGTAGATTATCTTCTGGACTATCCTTCCAGTTGCCATAGCTATTTGGCTCATAGTGGTTTTCGCTGCCTAGGTTTCCATCTACACGCATCTGTCCGTCACGGTGGAAGCTGTGTGGATTCTCAACAGCCTTTGGTGAATTGACAGGTATCTGATGGTGGTTTACTCCTAGACGGTATCTCTGAGCATCTCCAT
>JARICQ010000113.1 GCA_029264075.1 Tissierellaceae bacterium
TCCCGGTCCAATGCCTAGAGCATCCATATCTTCTACTTCCTTTAAAATTTCTGCAAAGGAGCTCTTTGTAAAGTATCCCTTACCATCATCTTCTACAGGCCTTACTATAGCTTCTGTTAGCTTGATACTCATTATCTCTTCTATAGACCCTGGAACGATGGAGTATACAAGTCCACAACCAGTCCTAAGAGCAGATTGGCTCGCCAAGTATGGAGCCCCAGTCATTCCTCTGCTTCCCGCTACTAAAGCCACTCTTCCGTAGCTTCCCTTGTGTGTATTATCTTTTCTCTTTAAGAGGACTTTTTTAAATTCATCTGGTATTCCAACTTTCAGCTTAGCTCCCATGGACTTTTCTAGAATCTTTGAGCTCCCAATTCCTACTGCTATAGCTAAAGCATATTCTCTTTCGTGGGATATAGATATATCTATATCTCCTATCTTTAGGTCTTCTAGTTTTTCCCTTAGCTTGTCACTTCGATTAACATAGGGCTTGCCACTTTCTTTATAATTTATTTCTATATCCTTCCAACTAATCCTGCCTATTCCACTTCCGAGAACTTTTGATACTGCTTCCTTGGCAGCAAAAATGCCACCTACAGTGCTAGCCTTAGTTCCCTTGCTCTTTATGTATCCTATTTCGGCCTCAGTAAATATTCTATTTAAAAAGTTTTTTTCGCTTTTTTTTAAGATCTTCTTTATCCTATTTATATCTACTATATCTATTCCCGTTCTAATATTTTCACTCATTTTATTTCAATCTCTTTTGGTCTATTTTTTCTATTATTTCTGATCCCAACAATCCATGAAAAAAGGTATATGTATTGTTTATCCAGTCGCCATAATCATATTTTATCTTGATCAGTGATTTCATTTTTTCTCTTAATATGTCGATTTCTTCTAGCGATTCTTTTAATATCTCCTCTTTTTCGCTAAGTTCATCATAGCCATAGCGAATTGTCTCCCTCAAGAGATTTAAGTTTAATTCTCTAATCTCCTTAGGCAAGGTCTCTGACTCAAAGATCAAGTCATCTATTTCTTCATTGATTGATTCTATCTTCTCCTTATACTCATCCAGTAGTCTTATATTTCCCCTCTTTTTTGAATTATTTATTGAATCAGATACACCTAGTATCATCTTCATACACTGGGTCTTTTCATCCTGCATATCTTTAATCAGTTTTTCTATCTCTAGTTCCCTTGATACCTTGCCTTCTAATTCAAGCTTTATTTCATTAATCTTTTTATCCTCGACTTGATCAAATAAGTCGATCCAGTCTGGATCCTTATATAGTAATGGTATTTTGTTGTTTCTAAGTATGTCCTTGTCTATTTCTATATTTTTCCTAACCAAAAAATCACACCCCTTCCTTTCTATTTTAATCCTTATTTGATAATAATACAATCTCTTAGCATCTTTTTTTAAATTTACACGGAAAAAGCAAAAGATAAAATGAGGATATCCTCATTTTATCTTTTATTCTGTTTCATCCAACTCAAAACTTGAAAGTATTTCTTCTGCCTCTTTAAATGAGCTGGCATCTACATATACATTCGATCCAAATACCGAGCTTCCTCCTATTATTCTCATATATCCACTGCTTCCCGGTTCTTTTATTATGAATGGAATGCCTGCTTCATCTAAGAGTCCCTTGATCAAGTTCAACTCATACTGGTCACTTGTAGATCTTAAAAGAACAAGTTTTACCTTATCTTCTGATTTTTCTTTTTTAGGCATCTAATCACCCCTCTATATTATGAAGCTAATGTATCTTCTTAATTATACTATACCCATTTTTTGACATAATTTTCATAAAACCAACATAAATAAAAGGAGAACTTAATTCTCCCATCAAGTTAAAAATACTATATTATTCCTGTGATTTCATTTAAATCCTTTATACCTTGTTCTTTCATAAAATTTTCTATCCCATTTATTATATCTATTGAGATATCTGGTTTGATAAAATTTGCACTTCCTATCTGAATGGCCGAAGCTCCAGCCATTATAAACTCTATAGCATCCTTCCAAGTACTTATGCCACCTATTCCTATTATAGGAACATCTACTACTTGTTTGACTTCATAGACCATCCTAAGGGCTATTGGCTTGATACAAGGTCCTGATAATCCTGCTGTTATATTGTTAAATACTGGTCTTCTAGTCATTATATCAACAGCTAATGAATTAAAGGTATTTACTAGAGACAGACCGTCTGCTCCAGCCTCTACACATGAATAGGCCATTTCCTTTATATTTTCTGCATTGGGTGAAAGTTTTACTATCATTGGTTTTTTACATATCGACCTAGATTTCTCTACTATATCACTTGCACTATCACACTTTATACCGAATGCCATCCCGCCTTCTTTGACATTGGGACATGATATGTTTAATTCTATTATATCTACTGATGTATAGTTAAGTAGCTCTATTCCTGCTAAATAATCTTCTATAGTGCTGCCACCCAAATTTGCCATTATAACAGTATTTTTCTCTTCTAAAAATGGAAGTTCACCTTCAATAAAACCCTTTACTCCAGGATTTTGCAGTCCAATACTATTCATTAGACCAGATGAGGTCTCATATATTCTAATCCCCCTGTTTCCATCTCTTTTATTTAGGGTCAGCCCCTTAGTAGATATGCCACCCAATTTTTCTATAGAGAAATACTCTTCAAATTCCCTACCAAATCCAAAGGTTCCAGATGCTCCAATGACAGGATTTTTAAATTCTATACCGCAAATATTTACACCCATCATAT
>JARICQ010000160.1 GCA_029264075.1 Tissierellaceae bacterium
CCGGTGACCTCTTGCTTACCATGCAAGCACTCTACCGACTGAGCTATGTGGGCACTCTTACTGCTAAATATTTTACTACTCTTCTAACTCTTTGTCAAGAGTTAATGTTTTCTATTTCTATTAAAAAGACTTCCATTTTCCTTTTAACTCTTTGGAGGGCATTGTCTATGCTCTTTACCTGCCTATCCAACTCATTTGCAATTTCTTGATAGGTCATGCCTTCTGCATAGGACATAAGGGCATTTTTTTCAAGTTCAGATAATACAGATTTCAGTCTTAGTTCCATCATCTGCAAGCACTCTCTACTTATCATGAGGTATTCCGGATCTGCATTCTCCAAACCACCTACGGTGTCCATCAATGTCCTATTTGACTGGCCTTCATAGATGGGTTTATTTAATGATATATAGCAGTTTAGAGGCATATGCTTTAGTCTGGTTGCCTTCTTTATGGCAGTGATTATCTGCCTTGTGATGCAGGTATCAGCAAAACAAATAAATGATGAGAGTCTCTTTTCATCATAATCCTTGATAGCCTTATATAAGCCGATCATTCCCTCCTGTATTATATCTTCCTTGTCTCCGCCCATTAAATAATACCTATTAGCTTTACACCTTACGAAGTTTTTATATTTATTAATTAAATACTCGAGTGCAAGAGGATCTCCTTTTTTTATCTTCTCTACTATTTGTTCATCATCCATGCCAGCATAAGTCGAATCTTTAAGATCTTTATAAGTCACAATCTGCACAATATATCCCTCCAGATCTATAAGTCAAATCCCACTAATAAAGATAATTATATTTAAGAGCCTCTATTTAGTCAAGACTATCATTTTTATTTAAGATTTCCTTTAACATTTCTATGTTCTTTTGATCTAACTTGCCTATAGAAAGTTTATTTTTTATCTTATCTTCTTTTCTTCTTCTTTTAACTAGTTTTTTCTCATCAAGGATTTCCATTTCTAATTCTCTAGCAGAAATCCTAGTTCCACCTCTACCTAGTACTATTTGTTGCTCCATCCAATCTGAAGTAGCAACCCTTACCCTTCTTATCCTTCCAATTTCATCTAGTTCTCTTTCAATATAGTGGTCCGCTGTTTCATTTTCCTTTGTGTACACTACTTTTAATCCATTGAAATCGATATCAGTTTCAGCATTTCCTTTGACCATATGTGCATCAAAGACAAGTATTATTTCTATTCCAGAATAATGCCTGTACTCCGTTAATATTTCTATCAATTTATCCCTTGCACTTTCCAAGTCTATGTCTTTTAATTCTTTTAATGTTTCCCACGAATTTATAATATTGTAGCCATCTACAAAAAGGTATTCCCTATCTCTAGCTCTCATGTCTCTGTCTTACTACTTCATATATAAGTATGGAACTTGCATTGGAGGCATTAAGAGAAGAAATTTTGCCCTTGAGAGGTATTTTCACAAGTAGATCGCACTTCTCCTTAACAAGTCTAGATATCCCCTTGCCCTCACTTCCAATTACAAGTCCAATAGACCCTCCTAGATTAGTTCTAAAGTGATAATCCTCTCCATCCATATCCGCGCCATATATCCAAAGACCCTTTTTCTTTAGGTCTTCTATTGTATTGGAAATATTTGTAACCTTTGAAACTAGCATATGTTCAACTGCACCAGCACTACTCTTGTAAACTGTGCTATTGACACTTGCAGACCTTCTCTTTGGTATTATAATTCCATGGACTCCAGCACATTCAGAGGACCTAATTATAGATCCTAAATTGTAGGGGTCTTCTATTTCATCTAATATGACAAGAAATGGCTCCTCGCCTCTAGTCCTTGCAAGTTCTAGCATATCTTCTATTTGACTATATTCATACTCAGATACAACCGCAACCACACCTTGATGAGATTCTCCACCAGAGAGTGATTCAAGTTTATTCCTATCTACCTGCTGTATGACTATTCTTTTGTCCCTTGCCATTCCTAAAATCTTTTTGATAGAACCCTTTAAATCTCCTTTTAAGATGTATATTTTTTCAATTTCTTTGTCTGATTTAAGGATTTCTAAAACAGGATTTCTACCAGAAATATTTTGCTTGCTCATTTAATCACTCCCTTGTTTTTTATTTTATATAAATTTATATGGAAGAAAAATATTCTCTAACTTCAACTATTTTTCCGCAAGTCATCTTGCCTTCAGGACATGGTCCATTTACACACCCAGGACCTGCATTTTTAAATAATATTGGATATATCTTCTTTAGCTCTTTTAACATCAAGATTGCCATCTCGCGTATCTCCCACTGGGCCCTATTACATGTTCTAAGCCTGAGAAAGTTTAACAAGCTTCTAGTATTCATAGTAAATACTATCTTAGTTTCACAGGCATTTGGAAATAAGTATCTGGCATCTTCAATTGCTCTCTTTTCAGCCTTTGACCTGGCCTTTTTTTCTGAAATATTGCCTTCCATATGCTCCTCATAATATTCATTTTCTAGTATATCTACGATTTCATTGTAGTGTCTTTGATCTTCTTTCATGGCCTGAGAAAATATTTCCCTTGCTCTCTTGTTTTTTTCAATAGCTGGTGGAACTATATAATCAAATTGCTCTAGCCTGACATACCTTTGAGACTGCTGAGAATAACTAGCTATCCTATGTCTGACCAGTTGATGGCTCAAGGTCCTAGACACTCCCTCTACTGCAAAGGTAAAGCTAACATGTTCAATAGGACTTTCATGATTCAAGTCCATGAGAAGGGATAGGAATGATTCTATATTTTCTTCGCCCAAATTTTTCTCTATTTCATCTATTCCTACTGGTGAATAGCAAAGCTTGGCAGCAGATGCTATTAGCTTTTCACCATCTGGCGTATAGCTTAAAAGTTTAACTTTGACCATATTTATCCCCCTTCTTATTCTTTATATCCATTGAAATTATATCTTCAAACAATTCATCCATCCTATCATCTTGCTTGGTTAAATAAAGGTATCCAAATAGGGCTTCAAGTCCAGTAGCATACTTGTAATCTATGAGATTTGCATTTTTGGGAACAGTTTTTGATTTTGCGTTTCTACCTTTTCTTACCATTGACTTTTCCTTGTCATTTAGCTTTTCATCTAGGACATGAACAATAGCCGCCTGGGCCTTTGCCTTTACATATCCTGTAGTAGCCCTATGAAGCCTATTTACTGGGGTCTTTTGTCTTAGTAGATATGTCCTGACCAAGAGTTCATATACAGCATCCCCTATATAGGCTAGTTGCAGAGGAGATAGCATGACTATGTCCTCTTTGCTCAGTTCTCTGTTTATGCTTCTAAATATATTATCTCCCATATTAGACGCGTTTCCACTTCACACCCTCTTGTGTGTCTTCTAATACTATACCTCTTTCTTTTAATTCATCTCTTATATCATCTGATAGTTTGTAATCTTTATCTTTTCTTGCCTGAATTCTCTTATCTATCAAATCTAGGATTTCTTCTTCTAGTATCTCATCTTTTTTGTACAAGATCCCTAGAACGTCACTTAGTTCAGTCAATAATTTATAGGTCTTTTCTATAATAGCTTTAGATGATGACTCATCTAAATTTAAGTTTGCAAATTTAACTAACTCAAATATAGCAGAGATAGCATCAGCAGTATTTAGATCGTCTTTCATGTTCTTTACAAATTGTTCTTTGAATCCATCTATTTGCCCTATCAAGTTCTCCTCATGACTATTTAATTCTTCCCTGTCAGTCTTTTCAATTAAATACTCTAGATTATTTTTTGCATTATATAACCTATCCAGACTGTTTTTGGTCTGTTCCATTACCTCTCTATTAAAATTGATAGGGGACCTGTAATGTGCAGACAGGAGGAAAAACCTTAGGACTTCTAGATCATACTCTTCTTTTATCTCTTTAACTAAAAGAAAGTTATCCTTAGATTTTGACATTTTTTGGTTATCTATATTTAGCATGCCATTGTGCATCCAAAAGTTTGCAAAAGTTTTTCCTGTAAGTGTTTCTGACTGTGCTATTTCATTTTCATGGTGAGGAAACTGCAAGTCTTCTCCACCTGCATGTATATCTATAGTGTCTCCAAGTAGGGCCCTTGACATTACTGAGCACTCAATATGCCAGCCTGGTCTACCCT
>JARICQ010000015.1 GCA_029264075.1 Tissierellaceae bacterium
CTAGTATTTGCTGCATTTTCTCCTACTACTTGGAATTGCCAGTTAAAGGTCTGCATGAGTTGAACTAGTGCATTACATACAAGTATGATTGTACCTGCCTTAACTATAAAGGCCTTTGCCCTAGAGAGCATAGAGACTGCAGCTCTCTTAATGCTTGGAAACTTATACTCTGGAAGTTCCATGATGAAAAAGGATCTTGCGTGTTTTTCTCCTGTAATCCTAACTACAATCAAAGCTCCTAATATGATAATTCCAATTCCTAGGAAGTACATTGAAGTACCTACCCAAGCTGCATCGTTGAAAAACACTCCTGCAAACAATGCAATTACCGGAAGCTTCGCCCCGCACGGCATAAAAGGAGTCAACATTGCAGTTGTTCTTCTCTGCCTTTCATTTTTAATAGTCCTTGTTGCCATGATGCCTGGTATTGCACAGCCTGTACCTATTACCATAGGTATGATAGACTTTCCTGAAAGTCCTACTTTTTTAAAGAATCTATCCATTACTACTGCTACTCTTGCCATATATCCGCAGTCTTCAAGTAGTGCAAGTAGAAAGAAAAGAACCATGATAAGTGGCAAAAATCCTACAACTGCACCTACCCCGCCGATTATACCATCAAGTAAAAGTGCCCTTAGTACTGGTGAGACGCTTTCTCCCATAGCACCCTCTACAAATCCATAAAACATATCAATCCACTCTACAAGAGTATCTGCTAGAAATGGCCCCAAGTGAGTCTGTGATATGGAAAATACTCCCCACATGACAGCTGCAAATATTGGAATTCCTATCCATTTGTTGGCCAAGACCCTATCTATTGCGTCTTGCCTTGTCTGGACATTGCTTTTTATTTTTTTATCTTCAACCTTGCTTACTATTTCTTTAACAAATTCAAATCTCCCTTTATCAGAAGCTTCTACAGCATCCTCATCTCTCATATCTACACTAGATGAATCGAAAGGAGCCCTTTGACTTTGACCCACCACTTCTTGCGACTTAGCTATTAATTCCTTTAGCCCATTATTTCTAGAGCTAGTTGCTGTTGTCTCAACTACTGGACAGTCAAGTAGCTTTGACAACTTATGTATATCAATGACAGTGCCTTTTCTCTTGTTTATATCACTCTTGTTTAATGCTACAACAAGCGGAATATCTAGTTCTAGTAATTGTGTCGTAAAAAACAAGCTCCTACTCAGATTTGTTGCATCTACTATATTGATGATTAGATCTGGTTTTTCGTCTTGGACAAACTTGCTTGTGATGCTCTCCTCTGAAGTAAATGGTGACATTGAATATGCTCCTGGAAGGTCTACTGCTGTGATTTCAAGATCAGTCAGGTCTTTCTTTATTTTTCCTTCTTTCTTGGCAATAGTTACTCCGGCCCAATTTCCTACATGCTCTATGCTTCCTGTTATAGCATTGAAAAGAGTAGTCTTTCCACTATTGGGGTTTCCCGTAAGTGCTATTTTCATTAAAATACCTCCTTATTATTTGTTAGTCTTGGTTAACTTTATTTCTAAAAAATATATTCTATCCGATCGATTTGTCATATAAATTATCTCTCAATAACTTATACGACAAAGAAATCAAATTGAAATTAAACTATAATTGCCTGTGCAAGTTCCTTATCTATGCTATATCTTGCATCTTTTATATTTACAATAAAATTTTCTCCAAGTATTGAGATAAGGGTTACAGTTTCTCCTTCATAGCATCCAAGTGTAAGTAAAAAGTCTTTGAGCTCAGTATCACTTGTTTCTATGCCTTTAATTATATATTGTGTATCTATACTTGCCTCTGACAAATTTGTCGCTGCACTTTCTTCCTCTATCATCTGGTAACCCCTTATGATTTCTTTAGTGTTTATTGTATTTTCCATAGTATAAAATCCTCCTAATAATTTATTTAAAGTCTATCTTCTTTGCCTTTAAATATTCCTTGATCCCTTTTACCATCTCATCACTTACTACGTGTTCAATCCTGCATGCATTTTCTTCTGCTTCAACTGGATCTAGTTTGAGTGAGTCTTGTAAAAACAAAGTTATAATTCTATGGTTTTTATGTATCCTTCCTGAGATTTTCCTTCCCTCTTCAGTTAAAGTAATACTTCCGTAAGGCTCTTGGTCTATTAGTCCTTGAGATCTTAATTGTTTCATGGCCTTTGACACACTTGGCTTTGAGACCTCAAGTCTTTCAGCGACTTCTGAAACATGGGCATGGCCATGACTATTTTCAAGTATGTAAACAGTTTCTAGATACATCTCCATTGATTCGTTGCTAGCCATCTACATCTCTCCAATCTCTATTTTAAGTAAATGTTAGTCTTGTCTAACAATACCAATATTATATTATGAAACTGCCTATGTCAATAGAGTATGGCTACTTGTCCATGTTTTTTAATAAAAAAGGATAATATATTTAAAAATCTACCAAGGAATCTCATCTTGGTAGATTTTATTTTTATATTTCATAAATTTTTCTTCTTTAATCCTAATGCTATTCAATATCTCTACTTCTCTACTTTTAGCTCTTATCATAGGTCTGCATTTCAACTATCATATCTTTTCTTATCTCCCATATATTTGCCTGGCTTGTGAATATATTCCAGTCATCAATTTGAAATATCCTATGCCAACTATCCACTATTTTCTGCCTTTCAAGTGGATAAAAATGGGCATATTTTCCTTTTATAATAGAAAAAGAATCTTTAAATCCTTTCCCCTTCATCTCCTCTAAATACTCTCTTTCGTCCTCATCA
>JARICQ010000058.1 GCA_029264075.1 Tissierellaceae bacterium
TTGATCAATATGAACCAAGATCCTTTATAGTCTCTTACGAGCCAAGGAGATTTAAGGGTGGATTTTTAGTTAATACTATGAAAAAGACTAAAAAAATAAATATCAAAGCTAAAAAAGAGATAAATCAAAGTCAAGAAAACTAATCTATTTGCAATTAGTTAAGAAAGGAGCCTAAAATTCTAGGCTCCTTTCTTATCTTATCTAAATAGTTGACTAGACAAATTTTCCCTAGCTCCTCTTCTCCCTGTATATCGATATTTTTAAGATACCATCCTTGTAGTCTATCCTACCGCTATCTACCATTACACCTATCATTTCCAGATGCTCTTTTTCGTGACAGTCCCCCATCAAGCTCCAGTAGAGCTCTTCAAGCTCCTCTTGTCTAGGCAGGTTTAAAATTCTATCTAGGTCTTTTAATTTTTCTAGAGGTGGATTTTCACAGTGCCCCTTTATACTAATCTCTGCTATACCCTCATGGAAATTAAAATCCACATTGAAATTTTTCATACCAAGCTGCATGCAAAAGTTGACTAACTCATTCATGATTTTCATTAGTTTTTCTCTTTTATAGCTCATTTTCATTTTCCTTTCTTAAACTTCTAATTAGTGGGATAAGTAGGGCTGCAACCAAGCCACCAGATAAACCATTGTTATAAAGATCCATTCCACCATGTAAGTAGCCCGTATTCATTACTACAGAGCTATGTAAAAATCCTGCTAAGATACCAATCAAGGGTCCAATAGCTCCTGCTATAGGAGCTAGAGTAGTTCCACCTAGGGCAGCTAATATTACTGCTGATTCATTGGCAGCCCAAACATTAAATAATGAACCAATATATACACCTAGCACTATTGGAGCTGCATTTCGCACGTGTTTTCCAAAGCCTCCAAAGCCTGCCAGTGTAAAAATAACTCCTATGGTCGGTCCATTCAATTGACCATTAATTAGCAATATGTAAGCAGTTCCTGCTAAACCTAATGTAGCCACATTGATAAGGGTCAGACCAAAGCCATGCATTGTTATAAAATCTGAAACTAGTCTACCTGAACTTGAGAGCAAGGCCTTGTAACCTGTAAATCTTTTTCCATTAATTACCCATCCCAATATTAGTAGGGAAGTAAAAAAGATAGCTAAGAGTAGGGCAAAGATTAAATTGTTACCCTCAGATAATATTAGTGTAGGGTTGTTTTCCAATCCATAAGCCCTAAAAAAAGACATAAAGAAAGTACCTATAATACCTGCAGCAAAGCCAATATTGTATATATTGAAACCCCTATGAAAATCAACACAATGATTGGCCAGTGATGGTAAGATAAATCCTCCTATTATCCCTGCTAAATTTCCTAAAACAATACCTACTAGGGGACTAAAATTAAATCCAAAACTAATTTGGCTTACCAAGGGCCCTAGGGCTGTACCAAATAGAGCAACTACTATATGCCTTTTAAATTTCTGATTCTTTCTCAATGAAAATAGATAAACCCCAAGAAAAATTGACCAAATACTATAGATGTTTTTCCCGAATAATCCAAATCCTCCTATGGTAAATACAGCTGCCAAAATTGGACCACTGACATCTACCTTGTTTAGCTTAATAATTCCAAGTACAATCAACATCAGCAAACCACTATTAAATAGTGCAGCTCCTATATTAGCTACTTGCATATAGTCTGTTAAAATTATACTGGGTGCTAATATGATTTTTTTCATTCCCATTATTATTTCCTTAGGAGTATTAAAAAATAAGGATGTTAGGATTATACTTAGCGCATAGACCATGAGGATTAAATATTTAGTATTTGTAGATAAGATTAATTCTTGATTTATGTATTTTTTTCTTCTTTCTTTAATATATGATATGACTTTTCTGATATTCACTTTGCTCCTCCTAAAATTTTTTTGAAGGTGTTTTTTAATTTCTTTCAAATTACATATACCCTAATAATATATTTTAATCCTATTCTTATTTTTTATAGATTGATATAAAAATCCCTTCCCAGTAGTCTAAACTTTAAAGTTCTACTGAGAAGGAATTAATATCTTATTTGCTAATTTTCTTATTTTTTTCTTCTAAACTACATTCTCTCTTCATTGTGTGTTAAAGCAAATTTTGATCCCCAAATTCCTGATAGACTAGCAAGAACCATAGCAATTAACAATCCAATAAATGCCCATATGGAAGCTTTTGAAGTAGCATCTGCAGCTTCTTCAGCTTGTACTCTTGCCTGTTCGATTGTCTGTTCAATTTGTATTTGTGCTTGTTCAACACGTTGAGAAGCTAGATTAATTGATTGTTCAACTTGTAAAGAAGCTGACTGGAGACCATTGTAAATATTATCTGTAGCCTGTCTTGCTTCTTCTTCAGTTAGTTCTGTATTAGCTGATACAGAATTGGCAATTGCCTCTCTATCCGCTGCTTGACCTACTGTTTGAGCTTTTTCCTGTAGAGAATTAGCTAGGGATGTAATTATCTGGTCTGCATTCTCAGGATTTAATAACAAGTCTTTTCCCGCTTGAGTTATTTCATTTCCTGCTTCTTTTAATTGACTATTTAAATAGTCTGGTTGCAATTCTGGTGTTTCTGTATCTCTTAGAACTTCATTTATATTTCTTTCCAATTCACCAGTATCTATTTGATTTAAATTTTCTAATGCACCATCAAAACTAAGATCTACACTGTCTTGAATGCTTGAGACTACAGTAGCTGTTCCATCTCCTGCTATTGAAAAGGCGTTTCCTAAAAGCATACCAACCCCTGAAACTGCTGATGTAGTAATATAAGTTAACATAACTAATATTAATAATACACTAGTTGCCCAAGTTAAAAACCCATGAACTACTCCCACTCTTCTTGATGTTATACCAGCTACAAATCCACCTGCCATAAATGACACTACCATTGTGATAACAGTCCAAATTATTACTCCTGTTCCTACTCCTGAAAAAGGATTACTTGCAGTAGGCTCAACCATCCCAAATCCAATTGCACTAGAAATAAGTGATAGCAAGGCCATTACTGAGAAAAATGTAACTACTCCTGCAATAATAGATGACCACGATACATTAAATCCAGCCTCACTTATGAAATACCTACGAAATCCTGTTTGATTATTTTTCTTTTTCACTTTACTCCATCTCCTCTTTTATTTTCTTGCTTCACAATTATACATATCCTGATAAATAAAAATTAAACATTCTACGATAAAGAACTTTAATTCTAAAGCATTAGATTTTTCTGTCAATTAACCTTGCTTAGATTTTAAATTGAAAGTTTAATATAAAAGGATCTTCTCATTTTAAGTTTTATATTATTATATAAAAAGCAGAAGATTTGACATCTTTAAGACTTGAAAAAAATATATATTGGGTATATCATATTTATGAAAGTTATTTTATATAGCATATATATTTGGAGGTAAAGTAAAATGAGAAAATACATAGCTTCTTATGATGGAATTAGAGTGATAGCACTCCTTGGTGTTGTCTTTTATCATCTCATTCCTTCAACATTTAAAGGTGGCTACTTAGGCGTTGTGACATTTTTTGTAATGGCAGGCTACCTAACGATCAATCAGACAATGAAAGTTGAAAAAGCAGATAAGAGATTCTATCTGGTGATTAAAAAAATCAAGGACAAGTTTATCAAACTTTACCCTCCCCTGCTCCTTATGATCTTTCTTGTAAGTATATTTATCTTCTTTTTTTTCAAGGCAGACTTGGGTGGAATTTCAAGTGACATAAGGACTTCACTTCTTTCAATCTATAACTATGGAGAAATTTTCAGTGGTGGATCTTATTTTGAAAATTCAGGAGCCTTGGAGCCTTTTACGCATCTTTGGGCCTTGTCTCTTGAGCTTCAGGTCTATGTCCTTATTTTTATTTTTTTCTATGGAAACTACAGACCTTCTTATAAAAAAAGTTACTTCAATATCTTTTTATTTTTAAGCCTATTCTCCTATGGTCTGTCCATATATTTACTTCATGGGGGAGCTGATTTTACTAGGGTTTATTATGGAACTGAGACTAGGCTTTATTCATTTTTGATAGGTGGAATGGCTGCTCTTTTTTCTCAGGAAAAAAGGGGAATATTACCTAGTTTATTCAGTGAAATATTAATATTTATCTTTCTACTAGCAAGTATAGGATCCTTTTTTGTCTTCGATATCACTGAATCTGTATTTAGGTATGTCTTCCCTATCTATAGCATATTAATAGCTTTGTTGATGGTTATCTTAAGACATTCAGATGGCTTTCAGGCTAAAATTTTATCTTCAAGGCCCTTTGGATTTCTTGCAAAGAGGAGCTATCATATATACCTTTGGCATTTTCCAGTACTGGCAATACAAGAAAAACTGATGGCCCACACTATCGTATCCAGTGGCTGGTTTTATTCTATTTTCTTTGTAAGCTGCCTAGCTCTTAGCGAGATTTCATATAGGATAAATGTGTTGTTGAGTAAAGCAAACTTTAAGAAAAGCAAGGTTCTTGCACTAATATTAGTTTCTATTTTACTGATCTTCAATCTACCCTACAAGGCTATTTCTGACACTAGCAAAGAGAAACAGGATTTAGAGGAAATGAAGGCAAGCATATTAGAAAATGAAAAAATTCAAAAGAAAAAAATTGAAAAAGAAAAACAAGAATATCTAGCTAAAAGTAAAGAGCAAGAGACTTATGAAGATACTGAAGAAAAGGACTTCTCTCAGAGCTATTACAATGCTATAGAAGCCATAGAATGGGTTAACGAGCTAGGAGATGACTCCCTATATTTAGATCCAGACCTATATACCAAATATAGGCAAGTTAAAGGAGTCTTAATTGGAGATTCTCTAGCCTCAATGTCCTATCATATCCTACTCACTTACATGCCAAATTTTAAGTTTGATAGTGATCATTCTAGGGAGATGGAAGGAGCCTTGGAAGCCTATAAACCCTATATAGATCAGGAAAGCGGTGATTATATAGTCTTGTCTCTCGGGACCAATGGGGATGTAATCCATGAAGATATAGACAAGATAAGAAATGCTGTAGAAGACAAGAATCTAATCCTAAACACTATAGTCCTACCCTATAAGACTACAGAAGACGAGAGAAATGCCGCGATAAGATCTTATGTAAAATTACATGATGATGTATACTTATCTGATTGGTATGGAGCCACTAAAAATAGGCCAGAATTATTTTTTGATGACAAGATTCATACTGGTGAAAGAGGAGCAAGGATCATGTCTCAGCTTATAATTAAGAAAATCATAGAAATTGAAGAATCAAATAGATAGAATATTTAGTTCTAAATATAGAGCTTTTATTCTATAGGGTCGATATTAAATAATTGAAATTCATTCTTATAAAAAGTTAATATTTTTTCATCTCTCATTTTACCCAACTCCTTTGAAAGTGCTGAGCGGTCAACATTTAGATAATCTGATAACTCTTGGCGATTTAAAGGAATCTTAAATTCATTGGAGGAATTCTTGTGGGCTTGCTGTGAAAGGTATGTGATCAACCTACCTCGTATTGTTTTTGAGCTGGTATTTAAAATGCGTTCACTGAGCTGAATATTATTAGTTGAAGAAATAAATAAAAGATTTTGAATCAGTTGGGTATGAAAGTGACAGGCCTTTGCACACATGGTAATTACCGATTGGGCATTTAAAAATATAAGCTCTGTATCTTCAGCAGCTACTATATTCACCTTTAGCTTTTCATTTGTGAAGGCGTAAGATTCTCCAAAGATATGATCTTTTTGAATGACTGCAAGTATAGACCTATTACCCCACAAGTCGTTGTTTTCAATAAGAACTAAACCCGAAACTACTAGCCCTATATCTTTTATTTGGTCACCTATAGAAAAGATATTTTCTCCTCTTTTAAAGGATTTTAAACGGAAACTTAAACACTGAAGGACATATTTAATATTTTCAGTAGATATTTCACGAAATAAACTTGCCTTTGATAATGCCAAATAATCCATAAAAACCATCTCCTATGTTGTTTAAACAACGTATTTTTCTATCTATCTATACTATAATTATATAACAAGTAAAAATCAAGTAAAATTTTAATCCTATAATAAATAATACAAGGGGGGTATATCAATGAAAAAGAAGATCAAGAACAATGTATCCTGGCTAGGAAAGGTTGATTGGGAGTTAGAGAAATTCCATGGAGAAGATTATTCTACCCATAGTGGCTCCACCTACAACTCTTATTTAATCGAAGAAGAAAAAACAGTATTAGTTGATACGGTCTGGATGCCATTTGCAGATGAATTTGTAGAGAATTTGGCTAAAGAAGTAGACTTAAAGAAAATTGACTATATTATTGTTAACCACGGTGAAGTGGACCACAGTGGAGCTCTTCCTGCTTTGATGAAGCTTATCCCTGAGACACCTATTTATTGTACGGCTAATGCTGTTAAATCTCTAAAAGGACAATATCATGAAGATTGGAATTTCAATATAGTAAAGACTGGTGATTCGCTAGATATAGGAAATGGAAAATCACTAGTATTTGTGGAGATGGCCATGCTACATTGGCCAGATAGTATGGCGACCTACCTTACTGAAGATAATATCTTGTTTAGCAATGACGCCTTTGGTCAACACTATGCAAGTGAAAAACTATATAATGATCTGGTTGATGAATGTGAACTTTTTGAAGAAGCGATTAAATATTACGCAAATATCTTAACGCCATTTAGTGCAATATTGAGAAAGAAATTAGATGAGATTATAGCTTTAAATCTAACAATTGATATCATCGCAACAAGTCATGGTGTTATCTGGAGAGATAATCCTATGCAGATTGTAGAGAAATATTTAGATTGGTCAAATGACTATCAGGAAAACCAAATTACAATTCTTTATGAAACTATGTGGAATGGAACAAAAAAATTAGCTGAGAAAATAGCTGAGGGAATTTATCTAGAAGACCCAGATGTTGTAGTTAAACTTTACAATGTTGCTAAAACTGACACAAATGATATGATTACAGAAGTCTTTAAGTCAAAGGCTGTCATAATGGGTTGTCCAACTGTTGGAAATAACATATTAAATTCAATGGCAGGATTTATCCACTATATAAAGCTTATGAAATTTAAAAACAAGAAGGCAGCTGCCTTTGGTTGTTATGGCTGGAGCGGCGAGTCAGTAAAGGTCCTTAACAAACTGATGGAAGATGCTGGATTTGAAGTTATTTCAGAAGGATACAGAAATCAATGGAATCCAGATCTTGAAGCAGAAAACGAAGCAGTAGAATACGGAAAGAGCCTAGCTAAAGTCTAGGAAAACAGCCCAATTTATCTATCAAAACCATATAAAAAATAAAGCCCTGATTCAATTAAATTAGAATCGGGGCTTTTATAGTTTTATTTATTTTGATTAATAGCTTGAACAGCTGTAATTGCAACAACGCCTATGATATCTTCACGGCTACATCCTCTTGATAGATCATTTACAGGTTTTGCAATTCCTTGAGTTATTGGACCATAAGCTTCTGCCTTGGCTAATTGCTGAACTAGCTTGTATCCAATATTTCCTGCATCTAAATCTGGGAATATAAGAACATTGGCCTTGCCTGCTACATCACTTCCAGGTGCCTTTGATTTTCCAATACTAGGCACAATAGCAGCATCTAATTGGAACTCTCCATCTATTTCATAGTCTGGATACTCTTCCTTGGCCAATCTCGTTGCTTCAACTACCTTGTCGATATCTTCGTGCTCTGCACTTCCCTTTGTTGAATGTGATAACAATCCAACAATTGGCTTTTCTTCAACAAGTACTTCAAAACTCTTTGCTGAACTTCCAGCAATTGTCGCCAATTCTTCTGCGCTTGGATTTTGAACAAGTCCACAATCTGAAAATACGAAACTACCATCAGCTCCAAGTTCACAATTTGGTACTGACATAACAAAGAATGTTGAAACAAGTTTTGTTCCTGGTGCTGTCCTTAAGATTTGCAAGGATGGCCTAAGTACATTTGCTGTTGAGTTTGCTGCTCCTGCAACCATACCAGCTGCCATACCTTTTTTAACCATCATAACGCCTAGATACAGAGGATCTTCACTTAAAAGCTCCCTTGCTTGGTCTTCTGTCATGCCTCTATTTTTACGTAATTCTACAAGAGTTTCAATATAGTTTGGCATTTCTTCAAAATTATCAGGATCTACAATTTTAGCAGCTGAAATTTCTAGATTGCCTGCTTTCTCTTTGATCTCTTTTTCCTTACCAATCAGGATAACATTTGCAAGCTTTTCCTCAAGAATATGCTCTGTTGCCTCTAGTATCCTAGTATCCAATGCCTCCGGTAATACAATCGTTTGAATGTTAGCTTTTGCCTTTTCCTTAATGTTTTCAATAAAGCCCAATTCTATTTCCCCTTTCTATGCTATGTTTTTATCAATCCTAAATACATTCTATCATAAGTTGTCTAGATTTCTCTAATTATCACAATAATTAATTTTTCTTAACAATTTTATTGTCAATTTTCTATATTAATATTGAAGCTCTCTCTTATTTTCCTTCAAAATATTTAAATCTATCAACAATTACATCATAATACTGCTTTGTCTTAAATCTTTCAATATCCCCCACGACATAAAACTTCTCTTTAGCTCTTGTAGTTGCAACATTTAACAAATTAGGTTTCATACAAGACCAGTTAGCAGCACCATCTGTTGATAAGTCTGTACCAGTTACAAAATAAACAATATCTGCTTCTTTTCCTTGAAATGTATGCACCGTTCCAATAGATTTGTTAGCCCAACTAGTGATATCTTTTATCTTTCCTCCTAGTCTACTAGTTACTAATTTAATTAACTGTGTTCTTACTGCTGTAAATGGAGTGATTACAAAGACGCTAGGAAGTTCATCTTCTTTTACATCTTGAAAATGATCTTCAATTTTCTCAACAATAAATTCACCCTGTTCTTTTACATACTGTGCCTGCTGAGTTTTACCCCTTATATCATACCAGTGTCCATGACCAACTTCATCTTTTGCTAGTACCATTTTATTTTCATAAGCAATTTCATTGGAAATAGAAAACATTGGTTCAATACATCTTCTATGTACCCAAAGTGGAATGCCTATCCTTTCCTTATGTTCGCCCTCACCTTTAAATGTACCGATAGGGTTTGCATAGTCAGCCATAGTTTGAACAGATGAAGTTGATCCTATATAATGTTCAGATACATCGAATGCTTTTCTGATATCAGATAGAATAGTCTCATCTAAGGTTACAACGGGTTCAATCTGTATTGGATCACCAACAATGATAGCTTTTTTACAGCGCCATAGGCCACCTACAGCTTGTTGTGGACTTGCTTGTCCAGCTTCATCTATAAATAAGTAATCAATAAAGTTTTTGTCCATTCCACGATACATTGATCCCAAACTAGCAAATGTAGTACTCATAACAGGAAATAGCAGATGTAGGGACTTCCACATATGTCCTATATTCTTTAAGTTTTCTTCAATATTTAAATTAATAGATCTTATATTTTGCAAGATGGCAATTGCACCTTTCATGTGTCTATTATTCTTATGCAAAAAAACTTTGTGCACTTTCATCCCTTTTAAAAACAACATTCCACGCTTGAAATTTAGTTCATGGCTCTGCCATAATACAGCCTTTTGTCTTTCACTGTAGAATGAAGCTTTCCAAAATTCATCTGTTGATAAACTTATTTCCTCTTCCTTATATTTTTTCTTTAATCTTTCAATATTCTTTAATTTTTCATCTAAAACTCTTTTTCTTTCATTTAATTCTTTTATTTCCTTTTTACAATGATTTTTTTCATCTAATTGTTTTCCTAAGCTTTTCAAAATACTATCTATTTGTTCTCGTATTTCTAATTCTTCCTTGTTTTTTATTCTTAAAAGCTGATTGATCATTTTTACAATAAAGTTTGGCCTAGGTAAGTTATCAAGCCTTTGTTTTAATAGTTCATTTTGCTTTTCTAAATTATTAGACTCTTGCTCCAAATCATCATAATGCTCCTTGTTTTTCTTTATTTTAGATGGTAAATCCTTAGCTTTTTCTATAATTTCTTCAGATTTTTTCATTGTTTCTATAAACTCTTGTAATTCTTTTTTATCATTTTCAATTTCTTCTCTTAAATCATTGAATTCTTTTACTGCTTGGTCCCAACTATTAGGGTCTATGGGTTCCTTTAAATAATCCAGCAATGGTATATTCCCTTCTGTTTTATTTTGCAGGGAATAGCTAATGTTTTGAATGTTTCCTCCCTTACCAAAAGCCCCTGAAAACATTCCCCAAGCTTTTTCATCATCTAGCAAGTTTTCTGCATATTTTGTAAAAAACTCTAATTCTTCAGCTTCCTTGGCATAGGCAAGATCATATTCATAAAAGATCATTGGATCTATTCCAGTAGTTTCAATCTTTTCTTCTCGTTCTTTCTCAGTTGGTTCTTTACCATAACGCACCACTTCTCCCAGTAATGGTAATTCTTTAGATATATTTTCCACAGCACCATTATTACAGGATGCAACTACCATTGAATATTTTGCTATTTTTTCATCTAGCTCATAAACATTATACTCGTATGTTTTATTTTTGCCTTCAATATCCTGCTTTCCAGACTTAGCAAAAGCCTTGGTAGGATCATCATAGGCCGCCATTTGAATTGATCTTTGAACAATTAATTCAGCAAAAATATCTTTTAGCAGAGTAGTCTTACCTGTACCTGGAGGACCATTTACAGAACTGATAAGTTCATCTCCATTTATAATATTATTTACTGAAATTTGCTGCATGAGAGAAAGCCTATGGTTTACAGGCGAAGGCCATCTTCCCAAGGGTAGGTTTTCCAATTCTAGGGTTTTCTCTATATCTTTTCTATTTTCATCAATATCAATTTTCATTGGTTTTCCATCAATAAAAGTTGATAATACATCATTTTCGCCTTTTTTCAAAACAGTCTGCAGATCATCCAAGAAAAAACTGTTGAATTTAAGTGAACTTAATTTTGTATTTTTATTAAAAATAATACACTCAAGGTAGGATGAATTTACAGAATCTGAAAGTAAGCTAAAATATGAATTAAATGCATTTCTAGCCTTCTTTATCTTCTCATCATCCACTCCGTTTTCAAAGATAACATTTAGTTCTTCTTCAAAAGCCGTCTTTTTTTCATTGTATCTATCTGTAAAGTCATCATAAGATATCTTTTCTCCCTTTTTAATATCATCCACCATTAATTGGACATAGGGGATAAACAAAGAACCATCTACATATTCATCTTTTTCATCAACATCAAAGGTAAAACTATAATACAAGTCAGTATTTTTATTGATAATTTCCTCTTCACTTTGAAAATAATTACGCAACAAATCAACTAGTTCATAATTTCTATAAGAATTAATATAATATGTATATCGCTTTTCAAATTTTGTTGGATCTAAAAGCTCTAAATTTTTCAAGTTTTCAGATTGAGAAATTGGTACAACTCTCATATGTTTACCTTGCCCTTTGATATGATTTTTATTAATTACATCGTTTAAAGACGGAATTTCTCCAGGTGTGATCATTTCTAAAAAAGTCCAAGCTTCCATTACTTTTGACATATATATATTCTCTCCCTTGTGTTTATCATTTGTTATTTATTTCTATTCTACCATTAATAGCTATAAAACCCTGACTAATCAGAGATTGATTAGTCAGGGTTTTACATTATATAAGAGCTTTTCTAGGTCCATATCTAAGACTTTTTTCTAAACTTCACCAATATGCGTAAGTTTATCTTAGCTTTTGCTATTGATAACCCTAAGCATATTGCTTTATTATTTCTGTTACCAATATTGCTGAATTTTCAAGATCAACTATGTGCAGATTTTCCTCAACAGTATGAGGTTTTCTTTCTCCTATGCCAAGATTAATTGCTTCAATGCCATTTGCATTAAATATATTGGTATCACTTCCACCACCAGATTTAGCTGTTTGTGATTTTAAACCAAGTATTTCACACGCTTTTTCAACAGTTTTAACCAAAGAGCTATCTTCAGATACTTTAAAAGAACCATAAGCATTCTCTACATTTACTTCTACAGTCCCTCCAAATTTTTCAGCAGCATCCTTACAGCATTTTACCATGTGATCGGATTGATCTTTTAGTTTTTCATCTTCTAAACTTCTTGCTTCTGCAAAGAATTCTACAACTTTAGGGACTATATTTGTAGGACCTTCTGCCTTTATTGATCCTATGTTTGCTGTAGTTTCTTCATCTATCCTGAGTAGCTTCATATTTGCAATAGCTTCTCCTGCCATCTGAATAGCGCTTATTCCACTTTCAGGAGCAACTCCAGCATGAGCTTCTCTACCAATAAACTTAACATCTATCTTGTTTTGAGCAGGGCCTTGAACTATTATTGTTCCTGGGTCTCCACCACTATCTAAAACAAATCCTTTTTTAGATTTTATCTTTGAATAATCTAAATTCTTAGATCCAAACAATCCACCTTCTTCAAAGACTGTAAATAATAGTTCAATATCTCCATGAGGAATATTGTTTTCCTGTATCGCTTGAATTCCTTCCACTATTGCTGCTATACCTGCCTTATCATCGCCACCAAGGATTGTAGTTCCATCTGAATAGATTACTCCATCCCTTATCTGGGGCTTAATTCCTCTTCCTGGCGATACAGTATCCATATGTGCACTAAAAGCTATGCTTTCTCCACCGGTTGATCCCTTTAGAAATCCAAGTAGATTACCTGAGTTGCTTCCAACTTTTTCACCTGCATCATCCATCCGAACTTCCAAACCTAATTCTTCAAGTTCCTCTTTTAGTGTAAGGGCAAATTCCCTTTCTTCTTTTGTAGGACTGTCGATTTGAACATACCTTAAAAATCTTTCCAGTAATCTTTCTTTGTTTATCATATCTACATCTCCTCAATTTGTTTTTTAGAAGTATTACCATAAAAAATAAATGAGGCTCTTAAAAGCCTCATTTATTTACAATTTATATATTAATCGTAGCTCCTGGACCTAGTGGCAATCCTAAATAGAACCATACAATCATCATCAGTGACCATCCAATTAGAAATACTATTGAATAAGGAAGCATTGTTGATATTAGTGTTCCCAATCCACTTTTTTCATCATATCTCTTTGCAAATACCACTATCATTGCAAAGTAACTCATAAGAGGTGTTATAATATTCGTTGTTGAATCTCCGATTCTATATGCAGCTTGTGTTAATTCTGGGCTAAGTTGTAATCTCATCATCATAGGCACAAAAACTGGTGCCATAATTGCCCATTTTGCTGATGCAGAACCTATAAAGAGATTCAAGAATGCTGAAACAACTATAAAGCCAAGTATCAGAGGAAGTCCTGTGATACCAGCACCTTCTAGGAAATCCGCTCCTTTTACTGAAAGGATTATACCAAGGTTAGATTTTCCAAAATAAGCAACGAACTGTGAGGCAAAGAAGGCAAGCACTAGATAGCCTCCCATACTTTTCATAGCCTGAGTCATTGACTCAACAAAGTCATCACTGTTTTTTATCTTTCCAGTTGTCTTACCATAAGCTGCTCCTGGAATTAAGAAGACTAAGAGAATCATAAAAATAAGACCATCGCTCAAAAAAGCTTTTATTGTCATATTTCCATCATCATCTAATGTCCTAAGAAGGGCATTTGAAGGTACAGTTAATACAAGCATTATAGCTACAAATATTAACAAAGCTATACCTGCATTTCTAAGTCCCTTGTTCTCTAGATCTGTGATTTCTTCTTTATCTGGCATATATGAACCAGTATATTCACCCAGGTTAGGTTCGACAATTTTCTCAGTTACAAATGTTCCAAGGATAACTAATACAAATGTTGAAACTATCATAAAGTAATAGTTTGCAGTAGGAAGGACTTCATAATCAATTCCTGAGTTCAATAAAGCCTCATTTGTTATACCAGCTAATAGAGGGTCTACAGTACCTATTAATAAGTTTGCTGAAAAACCAGCAGATACTCCTGCAAAAGCTGCTGCAAGCCCTGCTAATGGATGTCTTCCTGCTCCTGCAAAGACTATTGCTCCCAAAGGAATTACTACTACATATCCTGCATCTGATGCAATATTTGACATTATACCTGCAAAAACTACAACTGCTGTTAGTAATCTTGGGTTAACATTACTCAACATTTTCTTTAGTGATGTGTTGATAAGTCCTGACCATTCAGCAACTCCCACACCGAGCATTGCAACAAGCACTGTACCCAAAGGCGCAAAGCCTGTAAAATTTGAAGTTGCACTGTTAAAGATGTAGACTAAACCTTCACGTGAAAGCAGGTTAGTTGCTGTTATAGTAGACTCAACGCCTTCTCTAGCATCGAAAAATGTTACTGCTGTTCCTATTCGAGCTACTATAAAAGATACCACCAATACCACTGCGCTTAAAATAACAAATATTATTGCTGGATGTGGCAGTGCATTACCTGTCCTTTCAATTGCTTTTAAAATTCTATTTTCTCCAGGATTTTTTGATTTTTCTTTTGACATTGTTTTCTCCTCCTTTTTTTATTTTGTAAAATAATTATATACATCAATAAGATTATTGTCAACTATATAACTAAGTCCCTTAGCCTAAGAAACTTATTATATGTAGATGCTTAAAGGGATTAAAAAACTTTATTTATTTTGACTATTTGCTTTGTATTTTTCATCTGATAGATTTACTTTCCTGTTTTAAATAGTTTTGAACTGTCACCAGCTAATTTAAACCATAATAG
>JARICQ010000096.1 GCA_029264075.1 Tissierellaceae bacterium
GACTAAGTTTTTTGATTACAGGTATGGCACTAAGATCAAGGGTATTTCTTGTGTAGTTTTCAAATGTTCTTATACCTCTTTCACAGAGGATTACATTTTCATTGCCGCCTGCCATAATGTATTCAGCCGACATCAAGAGTTCCTTTACAGTAGCTGACATTCCTCTTTTAAGGAGTACAGGTTTATCAGTTTTTCCAACTTCTTTTAATAGATCAAAGTTTTGCATATTTCTAGCCCCAATTTGAATTATATCAACATCCTCTATAAATACATCTAGATAATCAGTTGACATAAGCTCTGTAACTATAGGAAGACCAGTCTCTTGTCTGGCAAGCTTTAAAAGCTCAAGTCCTTCTTCTCCCATTCCCTGGAAACTATATGGTGAAGTTCTAGGTTTGAAAGCTCCTCCCCTTAAAAATGTAGCTCCTGATTTTTTTACTGATCTTGCTATTTCAAGTATTTGTTCTTCACTTTCTATAGAGCAAGGTCCTGCCATGATTGTAATTTTTTTATCTCCAACACTTTCTTCTCCAACTTTAATTATTGAATTTTCTTCGTGAAACAATCTATTAGCTTTCTTGTATGGCTCTTCTACAAAAATCAACTTATCCACCACTCTATTCGATTTTATAAGGCCTATATCGACTTTTGTCATATCTCCGATAAGTCCTATTACATTTCTGTTTTCTCCTGCTATTTCGTGAATTTGACAGCCAAGACTTACTAGCTTTTTCTTTAATTTATCTACCTCTTTTTGATCTGCCTTCTTGTTTAAGACTACTATCACTTTGATCTCCTCCTCAAATTTAAAATCAAAAAAGAAGACTCTAAGAGTCTTCTTCCATTAAAATATATATATCTATTTATGGTATAGCGCTTCCCTACATAGAGGGGGCTCCTTTGAAAAACTCATTTGAAAACAAATTTTTAATTTTTTTGCAAAACAAATAGCTAGCGCTAAAGTAAAAATAGCCCCAGATAAAAAAACTAAAAAAATAGTTGTCCTGTACTTCTATACTCTTGTATTCAAATAAATTCTTCATTTTGCTGCCTCCAAGATATTTTGATTTTTTATATTTCTCTCATTATATCAGATGATTAATAAAAGTCAATAATAAGTTTTCTTTCTTTTAAATTTTCTGTTATTTAAGACAATTATAAATTTAAATTATACTTTTGAACTTATAAATATAATACTATATTATACAGCTTCTCTTGCCCTATCTAAGATTTCTATATCAAGGTCATGACTAAAGTTTTCAATGCTATTCATGTATACATAATCAGCAAACTCCTCTATTATAGGGGTTTTATCATCAGATGATGAATTATTTATGTTTTTAAGAGAATTAAATATAGCTATCACAACTGATATATCAGCCTTTCCATAATTAACTATTTGATGAAAGGAAAAATATATATCTTCTTTGAAATTAAAGTCTTCATAAACTATTTCTGACTTGCAATCTTCTTTCCTTATAACTGTATATCTTCCCCTTATTTCTCCTAATTGGCTAAGCAGTACACCTAGTATATTTATGCAGTGGATAGCGGTATTTGGATCATTTATCCCAGGAGACACTGCACGGAGTGCTATATCTACAATCTTTTGTATGCTAAACCTATAGTCATTGTAGGCTATTCTCTCGCCCTGGATGGTAAAGTCTTCCAGAATCTTTTTCATTAAATTCTCGTCTTCTAAATCTTCATCGTAATATAGGGTGGCAATTATTTGGTCTTTAGATACAAAGGCACCTATATCTTCTCTCATGATTAATTTTGTTTCCATATCTTTTAAGGTTTCTAGTATTTCATTAAATCCTACCAACTCTAGGTATCCACTTTTATCAGATATTATTTCTAGTTTTGATCTAAATACACCTATCTCATAGTCGTCAAAGCTTACTTGATCTTTTCTATAGTCTAGGGCTTTTGTTATTATTTCATATGATTCATCATATACCCTGCTAATTAATTTTGTAGCCTGAATAGAAGACGAAACCCTAAATACAAATATAACAAAATAAATTATACAAAGTGCTGCATATATGACTGCAATAGTAGCAGATAAGACTGAGTAGTCAGAAAAGGTATCTCTCATAAAAAAAAGTGAAAGTATACAATAGAAAAATCCACCTATAAATATACCTAAGACCTTCATTGTTGTTTTGTCAGTTAGGAAGTTATTTACTACCCTAGGTGAAAAATTAGATGAATATGTTGTAAGAACTACCATTATAGTTGAAAATGTAAAAGTAGTTATAGTGAGTAAGGATCCTGCAAGAGTACTCAATATAAGCTTTGCAAGCTCTACACTGGTTAAAAAAAATTCAGGTATAAGATTTAAAACTGCAATAAATTTAGAATCTATAAGTATAACAAATACTGCTAAAAATAAGGATATGAGGATGTATTTTGCTAGATATACCCATATTGTATTATTCCTGTAAAAAATTTTTATCTTATCTATCATTTCTTTCCTCCAAGCTCTTCATCATTTTTTATTTTACAATAGTAGTCCCTTCTCCCTTTTCTATCGCTTGTTTTGCATTTTCTAGTGATGTGATGATTGCTCTTCTTCCCTCTTTAGATTCAACAAATTTTACTGCTGCCTCTACCTTTGGAAGCATGCTACCTGATGCGAAATGTCCTTCTTTTATATATTTTTTAGCCTCACTTACTCTCATCTTGTCTAAATCTACTTGCTCAGGCCTAGCAAAGTTAATCGAAACTTTCTTTACTGCAGTTAAGATAAATAAGGTGTCGCAATCTAGTAATTCTGCTAGTTTTTCACTTGCAAAGTCCTTGTCTATTACAGCTGCTACTCCTATAAGTCTACTTCCTCGTCTTACCGTTGGTATTCCTCCTCCACCCACAGCTATGACTATGTGACCTTTTTCTGCTAGATCAGCAATTATATCCTTCTCTACTATATCAATGGGTCTTGGTGAAGGGACTAGCCTTCTATATCCCCTAGCTGAATCTTCAGTCATTATATATCCCTTTTCACTTTCCAGTTTTTTAGCTTCTTCTTCAGTATAAAAACCACCTACTGGCTTTGTAGGATTTTGAAATGCTGGATCATTTTCATCCACTATTACTTGGCTAACTAATGATACAACTGATTTTTTGATATTTCTCTCTCGCAGTTCATATGATATTGCATTTTGAAGGTGATAGCCAATATAGCCCTGGCTCATTGCTCCACACTCTGGAAATGGCATTTCTGGTATCTTGCTATCAATACTAGAAGCAGCTTCAAATGCTAAGTTGATCATACCTACTTGAGGTCCATTGCCGTGAGCTACTACTATCTCGTGACCTTCTTCTACCAGATCTACTATTGCTTTGGCAGTTTCTTTTACAAGCTCTATTTGTTCACTTGGATTCTTTCCTAAGGCATTTCCTCCCAGTGCTAACATTATTTTTCTCATATTTAGCCCCCATTAAAATATTATTTACTCAAATTATACCAAGTATTCTATCCAAAAGTAATAGTTTTATAAATTTATTTTATACTCCCCAAAATAAATTTATAAATATAGGCGTTACTATTGTCAAGATAATTTGCAAGGGTGCTCCAACCCTAAAATAATCACTAAACTTATATCCTCCAGGCCCATAGACCATCAAATTTGTTTGATAGCCTATTGGTGTCAAAAAGGCAGTGCTTGCCGCAAAGGTAACTGCTAGAACAAAGGCAAATGGATTGGCCCCTATTTGGCTTGCAACTTCTACACCTATAGGAATCATAAGTATTATACTTGCATTGTTGCTTAAAAAGTTTGTAAGTAAGGCTGTGAATAGATAGAAAATCCCAAGAACTACAATATTAGGCAAACCACTAGATAGATTTATTAATTGATTTGCTATAAAACTAGCTGTTCCAGTTTTCTCCACAGCTATACCCAATGGAATTAGTCCAGCTAAAAGAAATATCACACTCCAGTCAACCGATTCATAGGCTTCACTTGGCTTAACAAGGCCTGTAGAGACCATTATTACTACTCCCAGCAAGGCTGATATTACTATTGGTAAAAGCCCCACAATTGTAAGGGCTATAACTCCAATTAAGATTGATAAGGAAGCGATCATCTTTTTCTTATCGTAATCCTTTATATCTGTTTTTCTTATAACTATAAAGTTTTGATTGTCTCTTAGTGTATCAATTGAAGAGCTATCTCCCTTTAGCAATAAAACATCCCCAGCCTTTAATACTTTGCTTTTCATATCCCTATAGCTTACATTTTTCCTTCTTCTAATGGAAAAAAGAATAGAGTTGTATCTCTTGGAGAAATCAAGCTCATTTAGTTCTTTTCCAATAGCAGCAGAACCTATAGGTATTATGATTTCTATAAGTTCTTTTTCAGATTCGTCTTCTTCTATATCTTTTTGTCTCAATCTGTTTTCTCTTAAAAGCTCAACATTACATTCTTCAGTTAATCCTACAATTGCTTCTTCTTCACCACTAATTATTAGATTGTCACCTTCCCTAATCCTTCTTTCCTTTGGATTATACCCTAGATCTTTTTCTTCTCTAATAATGTCTAGGATGCTAAATTCATGATCAAAGTCTTCAAAAGTATCTTCAAGCTTTTTCCCAATAAATTTGGAATCTTCTTTGACTCTTACTATTGTTAGATAATCATTTAGATTGTAACTTTCTGTTATGTCTTTTAAAGGTTTGATTCTAGGAGGTGTAAGTTTTCTACCTAAAGTCATCAAGTATATCATTCCAAAAACTAAGACGACCAAACCTAGACTGGTAAATTCAAAAATATCAAATGGCTTTCCGATTAATCTTTCTGAGATTCCACTTGCAAGCAGATTCGAAGAAGATCCTATTAAGGTCAAAGTTCCACCCATCATAGAAGCATAGGAAAGGGGCAACAAGATCTTAGATGGAGATGCATTTATTTTTCTAGATAAATTTACTACAAGAGGTATAAATATAGCTACAACAGGAGTGTTGTTTAAAATTCCTGCTATTAGGGCCGCTGTTAAAATTACTATGAAATATCTTAAATTTGCATTGCCATCGCTTAAGGTCTGGATCTTTTCTCCAAGGACTTGAACAAATCCATATTTCTGAACTGCCGAACTCAATATAAACATTGCCAGTATAGTGATAGTAGCTGTATTGGAAAAACCAGCTAAGGCATCCTCTGTGGTGATCTTGGTCCATTTGTTTA
>JARICQ010000050.1 GCA_029264075.1 Tissierellaceae bacterium
CCTTGCCAAGGCGAGGGTCGCGAGTTCGAATCTCGTCTTCCGCTCCAAATATTTAAATATGAATAAACTATTTTGAATTTATATGCGGGTGTAGCTCAGTGGTAGAGCCCCAGCCTTCCAAGCTGGTTGCGAGGGTTCGACTCCCTTCACCCGCTCCATTTTTATATTAAAGAATAATACATATTTAGCACCCTTAGCTCAGCTGGATAGAGTGTCTGGCTACGAACCAGAAGGTCGGGGGTTCGACTCCCTCAGGGTGCGCCAATTAGAAGTGTTGAGATTACTATATCTTGATACTTCTTTTTTTATTTAAAAATAAGCATCGACTTTATATTGAGTTTTGTCTATAATGTAATAGGAGGAGATGATCGTTTTGGATTTAATACTTAAAAATGGAAAGATATATAAAACAGATAAAAATAATAATGTAGTTGAAGCACTGGCTATAAAAGATGGAAAGATATATAGAACTGGCTCAAATGAAGAAATAATATCTTTAAAAGATAAAGATAGTAAAATTATAGATTTGAAAGGTAAGACTGTTCTTCCAGGATTTAATGATAGTCATATGCATCTTGTAAACTATGGATATTCTCTTAGACAGGCAGACTTAATAGGAACAAGTTCAATAAAAGATTTGAATGAAAGAATGTTAAATTATATTAACAAAGAAAATATAGAAGAAGGAAAGTGGGTAAGGGGCAGAGGATGGAACCATGATTACTTTTTAGATGGTAAAAACTTTCCTAGTAAATATGACCTAGATAAGGTTTCTAAATCACATCCACTAATAGCAACTAGAACCTGTGGACATGTAGCAGTTGTAAATTCAAAAGCTTTAGATTTAATGGGGATTGGAAAAGGCTATCCTCAAATAGAAGGCGGACAGATTGATTTAGATGAAAAAGGTGAACCGACTGGAGTTTTTAGGGAAAACGCATTGTCTGAGATATATAAGAATATACCCTCACCAAATGTAGATGAAATAAAAGATATGATGAGAGCTGCAATATATGAGATGAATAAATTTGGTCTTACATCTGTGGGAACAGATGATTTTCAAGCTCTTCCAGACAATGATTACGAAAAAATATTAAGAGCCTACAAGGAGCTAAAAGAAGAGAATGAATTGAATATAAGAATATATGAACAATGCTTGATACCAGATATAAAGGAGTACAAGGAATTTATAGAAAAAGGGTATGTAACAGGAAGTGGAGATGAATTTTTAAAGATAGGACCTTTAAAACTATTATTAGATGGATCTTTAGGAGCAAGGACTGCTGCCTTAAATGAACCATATGAAGATGATCCAGACAATACGGGAATAACTACAGCTACTCAAGATGAATTAGATCAAATAGTAAAAATCGCAAATGAAAACGATTGCCAGGTAGCTATACATGGAATTGGAGACAAGGCTATTGATATGGCGCTGCTATCTATAAAAAGAGCAGTAGATAAAGATTATAGAGATAATCATAGACATGGAATTGTTCATTCTCAAATCACAAATCAAAAAATATTTGAAGAATTTAAAAAACTAAATGCTATAGCATATATTCAGCCTATATTTTTAGACTATGACTGGTCTATGGTAGCTGATAGGATTGGAAAAAAGAGAGAGGGGACCTCTTATAATTGGAAGACTATGATAGATATGGGGATTCATTGTTCGATGGGATCAGATTCTCCAGTTGAAACATTTAATCCAATGAAAGGAATATATGAAGCTGTAACGAGAAAGGATCTTGAAGGCAAGCCAGAGGGTGGCTGGCTACCTGAACAGGCGCTTACGGTTGAAAAGGCTATATATGCTTATACTCTAGAAGGAGCCTATGCTTCATTTGAAGAAGAAATAAAAGGCAGTATAGAAGATGGTAAGCTTGCAGACATTGTAGTATTAAATAAAAATCCTTATAAAGTAGACCCAGATGAAATCAAAGATATAGAAATAGATATGACTATTGTTAATGGTAAAATAGTATACCAATCCAAGTAGAAAATTTAAAAACAAAGTAAGGCAGTCTTTATAAGAACAAGATCCTAGAGTTTTAAAGACAGAGAATTTATTTGACTAAAGTACTAAAATGTAATACAATTATTTTAATTTTAAAGATATAAATCCTTCATTTATATATATGGAGGATTCTTGAAAAAGCTGGGGGTAATTATCTATGGTACAAGTAAGACTTAGAGAAACACAAGTAGCAATAAAACGTATAAAAGATTTTTTTGAAAGAAAATTAGCTAGTGAATTAAACTTAATGAGAGTATCTGCACCTCTATTTGTAAAGCCCGAAAGTGGTTTAAATGACAATCTTTCAGGTATAGAAAAGGCTGTAAGTTTTAAAATGAGAAAGTATGATCAAGATGTAGAAATAGTACAATCCCTTGCCAAGTGGAAAAGACTTGCACTTAAAGGCTATGGATTTTCAATAGGAGAAGGATTATATACAGATATGGACGCTATAAGACCTGATGAAGTTCTGAGTCCTATACATTCTCTTTATGTTGACCAATGGGACTGGGAAAAAGTTATCTCAGTTGAAGACAGAAACAAAGAATATCTATACAAGACTGTTAGAGAAATATTTAATGTATTTAAAAGAACAGAAGACTATATCAATAGTATGTATCCAGGAAGTTTTCAGAAAAAGCTACCTAATGAAATATCATTTATTACAAGTCAGGAATTAGAAGATTTATATCCAGACCTATCTCCTGAAGAAAGAGAACATTTAATTACTAAGGAAAATAGAGCTGTATTTATTATGAAAATTGGGCACAAGTTAAAATCAGGCGAGCCACATGGAACAAGATCACCTGACTATGATGATTGGGACCTAAATGGAGATATTATATTTTGGAATCCTACAACTGGTTCTGCACTTGAACTTTCAAGCATGGGAATCAGGGTTGATAAGGAAGCTTTAGAAAAACAGTTGAAAATTGCAGATGCAGAGGATAGAAAAATCCTCCAATACCACAAAATGCTAATAAATGGTGAACTTCCTTATACTATCGGTGGAGGAATAGGTCAATCCAGAATTTGTATGTTTTTCTTAGAAAAAAGACATATAGGAGAAGTTCAAGCATCAGTTTGGACAGATTCAATAATAAATGAATGCAAAGAGAATGATATATTTTTACTATAGAATAGTTGTAAATGTAAAACAATATTCTAGAATAAATGCCATTATTTAATCTATTAATAGTTGACATAATAAAAACATTAGTATACAATAAAGTATAGAAACAGTGGATAAAATATAAAAATGGGGTGTTTAAAATATTTGCAGATACTCATAAAATAATTGCTAGAAACATATATGATAATATATACGATAATTATGATTTAAAATTAGATAAGAACAAATTGGAATGGGGTTCTATATCACCAGATATACTTCCACATTACAGATTTATTAGACATTACAAGGACGAGAGTTTAAACTATATATCAAAAGAAATTATGAAAGTAATATTTATTAGTAGATTTGTAGATTTTAACGATAAGATAGATCCAATAGCTATTAAATTGCTAAGCAATAAAATAGGGGTTATCTCACATTATTTAAGTGACTATGTGTGCTTGCCACATGCTAGTAGATGGACATTTTTTGGTAATATGAAAAAACATATTAAATATGAAAAGGAACTCGATCTCATTTCGCCAAATCATGACTTTAAAGCTAATAAGATAAGCATAGAAGACCTGGATATTTATGATATGAATCCTAGACAGGTACAAACTAAGATAAAAGAGTATATAAATGAAGTAGTAGAAGAGTATTCTTTGAAAGAAGGATACGATGTAGATTTAAATTTTGCTGTTTCTATAAATGTAAAGCTTACCGGTTTTATACTTGAAACTATATCAGCATACTCAGAAGAAATTCATGGACATTTTGCTTTTCAATTCTAAAATTATTTAATAAAAAAACAAACCAATATTGGTTTGTTTTTTTATTGGATAGATTCATTTTTTGATGTATACTATAGAGGGAGTTGAATTCAAATGAAAAAATACATGAAAATCTTTTTAATAGAGTTAATTATAGTTTTAATATTCTTTGCATACTTCTTTAATAATAAAAAAGAAGAAGACCTAGCAGTTAATTACAATATAAGTACTAGTTCCCTTGAAACTGAATATAAAGAAGATGAAGAAAAGAAAGGCTTATATGAAAAATTGGAAAAAGGACTTTTAACTGGTGATTCGAAAATAAAGATGGATTTAGACTCTTTATTTACAAATCCAAAGGAAATATTCTCCGTTCTTGAAACTATTAGCTATGAGAATCCAGAGGTAATGTACTATAAAGGCGCCGAGTACTATTTTGGTAAAATAAAACTTTCATATTCGCGATCTATTAAAGATATTAAAAGTCATCAAAAAGAGATACAAGATGAAAAATCTAGATTTTTCCAAAATAATATGAGAAAAGATATGTCAGATTACGATAAGATTCTCCAAATACATGATTATATTGTTGAAAAAGGAGAGTATGATACTAGGCTGTTTTCAGAGGGTGAGGTGCCTCCAGAGTCATATTCTACATACGGAATATTGACACTTGGTGTAGGTGTGTGTGAGAGCTATGCAAAGTCTATGAAGTATTTATTAGACGAAGCTGGGATTGAGTCTATGATAGTGATAGGAACATCGAGAGGAGAGAATCATGCCTGGAATCTAGTTCGGATAGATGATGAATACTATCACATAGATGCAACTTGGAACGATCCAATTACCGAAGATGGAAGTCAGATTATCAGACACAACTTTTTCAATCTAAGTGACGAGCAAATTGGAAAAACTCATAATTGGATTAGAGAAGATTATCCAAAGGCTAATGGAGAAAAGTACAATTATTATAATTATAATGGTCTTATAGCAAGGAGTGAAGGTGGATTAACAGATAAACTTGAAAAAGCTCTTTTAAAAAGAGTTCCAAAATACTCCTTAAAGCTTTTAAATGAAAAAGAAGATATTGATATAAATAAAATTATTGAAGAAATTGGATATGAAAATTACGAACAAATAATGTTAAGTGGATATAATTATTCTTTAGATGAAGAACAAAAGATATTTAATTTTCAGTTTTATTATCATTGATTTAACAGAAAGAAATTGAGGAGATTATATGAAAAAAACTAAAATTGTATATTTAACCTTGGGCTTGGGAATTGGCCTTGTCATATCTAATATTTTGTATAGTATTTTCCCGAATTTTAAATATATAGACTTGAGCGAGTCAGATATTATAGAAAGAGCTCAAGAGCTCGGATATGTAAGTATAAAAGAGAAAATAAAAGCTGAAGAAGATAAGGAAGAGCCTGAAAAAAGTGTAGAGCTTTCTTCGGAAGAATTAGATGAGTCAAAAGCTGAAGCTAAAGACATAGAAATAAAAATACTAGAGGGTGATACTTTAAAAGATATTACGAGAAAACTTTTAGATCTAGGTCTGATAGAAAATGAAGAGAAATTTATTTTAGCTGTAGAAGAAAAAGATATGGATAAAAATTTTGCATATGGAAAGTTTTATCTTCCTTTAGATCTAGATTACTCCGAAATCATCAGACTACTGACTCGTTAAATTCACTAATCAAAATCTAAATATTAAATTTTTGTAAGAAAGCTATTATATATTATTAAATCATTTTAGGAAAATCTATAGTATAATGGATTGTACTGTCACTAAAATCAAGAAAATATTAGTTGATCAATATATTGAAAATAATAAGGGAGGTAGTTATATGGCTATAGTTGATAATGATATTTCAATTATCTACGATGGGCTGATAAAAAAGTTTTTATATAAAAGCGACATAAACTGTATACATATTCTACTTAACCTATTCGATTTAGAGGAAGATATAACTAATATATGTCCCAAGTATATAACTACAAATAATTTAAAAAAAAGAATGAGTAGATTTCTAAAAGAGCGAAAAGATAAGCACCTAATATCACTAAGTCTTGGTAGCCTACTTCACGAGGATATAAGTAGACTAGAGCTTTTTATATACCTGGAAGGCTACAAGCAAGGCTACTACAATAACTATTGGGCAAATAGACTTGAAAAAACAACCCTTGTAAATATCAAATTAGAAGATTTATATACTATGAAGCATCTGTATCATTTTGAAACAAATTTAGAGGAAGTAAAAAAGATAAAATCAAAAATTTTCAAAGGGATTGACCAGCTAGAGTCTCGAGATGATTATATATATAGCTCAATACTAGAATATTCAACTAGTATTATAAAACTCAAAGTATTTAATCTTAATAAGTTTTTAAATAAACAATTAACTATAGATTACAATTCAGCTTCAAGTAATTTTATTGAAGATGAAGACTTGCTAGACATTAAAGAGTTGAATGATATTTATAATGAGACGGTTAAGGTGATATTCAATAATAGTGTAAAATTATATAAAGATGCATACTGGTATGGTCTGAATGACAGAGTATTAAAGAGATACAAGTAAGTAGAAAGCTATTATTTTGCGATTTTTATTTTTAAAATTAGTGTATAAATATAAAAAGTGTCATTATTTGGCTAAGTTAGAATTTCTAACTTAGCTTTTTATCTATTATATGGTACAATAAGAATATCAGTTTATAAGGAGATAAGAGATGATTATATTAGGAATTGACCCAGGTATTGCAGCAGTAGGATACAGCATAGTCGAATGTAAGGGAAACAGTATGAAGGCTTTAGACTATGGATGTATAAAGACTAAGTCAACAGAATTGTTTCCAGATAGAATAAAAACTATCTATGATAGCTTGATTGAGATAATTGAAGAGTACCAACCAAAGGATCTTGCTATTGAAGAGCTTTTTTTCAACAAAAATGTAAAGACAGCCATAAAGGTAGGACAAGCAAGAGGTGTAGAGATATTAGCTGGTATCAACAAGGGGCTTGAAATTTATGAATATACTCCTCTTCAAATAAAGCAAGCGACTGTAGGCTATGGTAGGGCAGATAAAAAACAAGTTCAGGAAATGGTGAAACTACTTTTAAATCTAAAGGAAATACCAAAACCTGATGATGCGGCAGATGCACTAGCTATTGCCATATGTCACGGGGCAGGTTTGAAATTCAAAGAGGAGTTTAGGATGAAATAATCAAAAAAGGGTGATTTGTTTGTATGAATATATAATAGGCGATATACGCTGGATCAAAGAGGATTACATAGTTATTGAAAACAATAAAATAGGATATAAGGTTTTCACATCAGTAAATTCATCTATGAAGCTTGAAATGGGAATGAAGGATGTAATGATATATACATATTATAATTTAAGAGATGACGGGGTTTATTTATACGGGTTTTTAGATGAAGATGAAATAGAAATCTTTAAGATGCTTATAACAGTATCAAAGATTGGTCCAAAGGTAGCTATAGGAATATTATCGGCACTTACTCCAAATCAGATAAAAAAATCTATATTTGAAAAAAACATTACTAATCTCTGTAAGGCTCCTGGTGTTGGTAAAAAGACCGCAGAGAGAATGATTCTAGAGCTAAAAGACAAGATTGAAATAGATGATTATACTGATCAAACAGTCGAAGTTGTAGAAAATATAAGCGGACATGAAGAGGCTATAGAAGGCCTTATGTCACTTGGCTATAGTAGATTTGAAATTGAAAAAGCTCTTAGAGAAATTGATACTTCAGACCTTGGGATTGAAGATGTAATAAGACAGACTTTAAACAAAATATCAAAAAAATAAGAAGGTGGAATTATGGAAGAGGAAAAAGATCGAATAGTTGCCAAAAGTTTAAAAGCTGAGGATATAGAAAGTGAGGCTACTTTAAGGCCCAAATGGATAGATGAATATATAGGTCAAAAGAAAGCCAAACAAAAATTAAATATATTTATACAAGCTGCAAAGGGAAGATCTGAATCATTGGATCATGTTCTCTTGTTTGGGCCACCAGGACTTGGAAAGACAACTCTTGCAAATATCATTGCAAATGAGATGGGAGTAAACATAAGGATCACTTCTGGACCAGCCATAGAACGGCCAGGAGATTTGGCAAGTATACTGACAAACTTAAGTGAAGGTGATGTTTTATTCATAGATGAGATACATAGAATAAACAGGACAGTAGAGGAGATACTCTACCCTGCAATGGAAGACTTTGCCCTTGATATAATAATAGGAAAAGGGCCATCTGCAAGGTCAGTAAGACTTGATTTATCAAAGTTTACCCTTATCGGAGCTACAACTCGAGCAGGCCTCCTTACATCTCCTCTTAGAGACCGATTTGGAGTTATGTTAAATCTTGAATTATATGATATTTTGAGCTTGAAAAAAATAATAATAAGGTCTTCAAGAATTCTTAATATAGAAATAGAGGAGGAGGGTGCTCTTGAGATTGCGAGAAGGGCCAGAGGTACTCCTAGAATTGCAAATAGACTTTTAAAAAGGGTAAGAGACTATGCAGAAGTTGCAGCAGATGGAATAATTACATTTGAAGTTGCAAAAGAAGGATTAAAAATACTAGAAATAGATGAACTTGGACTGGATAGTATAGATAGGAGAATATTAACTACTTTGATTCAAAATTTCAATGGGGGTCCAGTAGGTGTAGATACTATTGCAGCAGCAACTGGAGAAGAGAGAATAACTATAGAAGATGTATATGAACCTTACCTACTTCAGATAGGATTTTTAAATAGAACGCCCAGAGGCAGGATCGTTTCTAAAAAAGCATATGAACATCTAAATATTCCCTATATAGAAGAGTGATTTAAAAGGAGGAAGACATGAAAAACAAACTTACTATTATCATTATTGTAATAACTTTAGCATCATTTTTTCAATCAGATCTATCATATGCAAATATAGGTGACAATTCTTATATGGATATAAATTTGACTAGACCAATAAAAAGCAAA
>JARICQ010000095.1 GCA_029264075.1 Tissierellaceae bacterium
CTGCCTGTATTGTGTGGTATTTCTGGTTCCACAAGGACTATGTTGAGGCCCATCTAGAAACTTTCCCTTCCAAGTATGAACTTCTCTATTGCTTTGGCTACACCATCATTATTGTTTGTATCAGTTATATAGTCAACCTTATCTTTTACGCTATCAGAAGCATTTTCCATCCCTATGCTAAGGCCTGCAATGTCTAGCATAGATAGGTCGTTTTCGCTATCCCCTATTGCTACAATCTCATCTAGATCGATATCTAATCTTTCCGCAAGCTTTTTAATAGCCTGGCCCTTAGATACATTTAATCCCATGGCTTCAATGTTATTAGACCATGAGCTGGAAATGTTTATATTATCTACCGTTGATATTTTAGATCTAAAGTTTTGCAGTTTTTCTAAATCATCATCTATAAATATAAGTTTATAGATATTCAGATCTTCAGCACTGAGTATATCGTCTATGTTGTTAAATAATTGTAAGTCTATCTTCATATTTTTGCTACCTTCACTATAAAAGTCAAGTACATCTTGAACTTTTTGACTTGAATAGAACTTAGATTCATCATATAAATGGCAATATACCTCTTCATCATCTGCTAATTTTACAATTTCCTTGATAGATTCTTTGTCTATTGGATTCTTAAATATTACATTTGAATTTTCATCTATCATTATTCCTCCATTACTTGCAACTATAGGGTTTTTAAGATCTAATTGCTTTGAATAATGTACTGCAGACTTAAGTATTCTACCTGTGGCCAATACTATATGAACTCCCTTTTCCTTGGCTTTTAGGATTGCTTCTTTTGTCCTAGTGGATACATTGTTTCCACTATTTAAAAGAGTTCCATCCATATCTATTGCTATCAATTTATATTTCATTGTTTATCCCTCCAGTTAAACAATATAGCATATATTTTTCCTTAAGTGAAGAAAATTTAAAAAGAATTTTTATTCCTCTTCTCTAGTTGGAGAAGTTTCTCTTTCACATCCAAGCCACCGCCAAATCCTACCAAGGCCCCACCGCTTCCAATAATCCTATGGCAGGGTACTATTATAGATATAGGGTTTTTATTCAAAGCTCCTCCAACAGCCCTATAGGCCTTTGGGGATCCTATCTCTATTGCTATATCCTTGTAGGTCTTAAGCTCTCCATAGCCTATATTTAAGAGGGCATTCCAGACCTTCATTTGGAAACTGCTTCCCTTTAGTGTGAATGGAAGATCGAATGTTTTTAATTCTCCACCTAGGTATTTTAATATTTCACTGTGATAATTGTAATCTTTTATATCAACCTTCACAGCTTTTTTATAGTGGTTTTCAAAGTTTTTTCTATCACTGTTTTCTCCAAAATAAAGTCCTAGAATGCCACTTTCATCAAAGTAGAGGTAGATACTTCCTATCCATGTATCAAAAGAGTAATACTTAACCATGAAAATCCCCCTAGTTTAAGACATCTTCTGTAATTATAAATGTAACATCTTGATGTAGCAGCAAAATACTAGCCGGTATTTCAGTAGAAACTTTCTTTTCCGATAAGATCTTTTTCATGATAGGAGCTTTGTTCCCACCACTTACAAGCATGACTATCTTTTTGGCACTCATTATATTACCGATTCCCATAGATATGGCTGATCTTGGAACTTCATCTATGGATTCGAAAAATCTAGAATTAACTTCTATAGTATCTTCTGTAAGCTCTATTATACTTGTTCCTAAATTCAAACTTTTATCTGGTTCGTTAAATGCAATATGTCCATTCTCTCCAACTCCAAGTATTTGAAGATCTATGCCGCCTTTTCCCTTGATTAAATCATCATATTCCTCGCATGCTCGATCTAGGTCTGTAGGTTTTGCTGGTGGAATAAATGCATTTTCATCTTTTATATTTATATGGTCAAATAAGTACTCCCTCATATAATAATTGTAACTGCTTGGGTCTTTTTCTTTAATCCCAATATATTCATCTAGATTAAAGCTGATTATGTTTGAAAAGTCAAGACCCTCTTCTCTGTGCATACGAACAAGCTCCTTGTATAAGCCCTTAGGTGTACTACCTGTAGCGAGTCCTAGTACCAAATTCGGATTTTTCTTTATTTCATTTTTAACCATATTTGCTACTTCTTGACTCATGCTTTCATAATCTTTTTTAACTATTAATTTCACTCTGTTTCCCCCTAAAATTAATCTATCCCTATTCCCAATAGATCTGTATAATATCACCATCTGATAACTCTCTTAAAAACTCTGCATCTTCTCCATTTAACTTCAAAATCAATTTTCCTCTTAGCTTTGAACGATCAAAATCTATGTGGTCAAATATATCTACAAATTTGAATTTATCTTTTTTATGACTGATATTTATCTCTTCATCATTTACCAATAGCTGGATCTTTCTCTCTCCATCAAGTTCAAGTTCCTTCTTTAGAATCTCTTTCTTAGTAAGATTTTCTATATTTTCACCTTGTTGATTTTTGTTTTTGTAAGCCTTGACATCTATGATGCTTAACTTATCATCTTTTTGTAAGTTGTATTCTGTATCAACCTCTATACCATTTACTAGCAAGTTAGATAGGCTAGATTCGATACTGTAGAAGTCCAAAAATTCACCTATGGTCTTTAGAACTTCTATCTCTATTTGGTCATTTTCTTTTAAATTTCTATCACTCTTTACTCTTTGCCCATTCAATTTGATTTCTTTAACCAGGCAATAGCTTTTATTATCATAGACAATAGTTTGATCATTGTCTATGAGGCTGTATAGATTGGGTGCCTTTACTTCTATAGGCTTGTACTCTCTTATATCTATTTTATCCCCATCTGACAATAGGGTTTTCAAATTTGCCGACTTTCCATTTATCAATATTTCAGGATTTAAAGATAATTCACCTATTATCCTTCTCTTTTTACCATTTATAAAATAAATAAAATCATCGCTCGCTTTTGGAATTAAGTTTCTTGGATTGTATCCTGTAAGTATTAGGACATCAGATACTCTTATATTGTCAGTATTAAATATCTGGACTTCCTCATCTTTGAAGAATATCTTTAAGAAATTCTTGTATTTATTATCTATAGCATCTATAGCTATACCTATAGGTGTTATCATGTCAGGCCCTTCTACTCCCTTGAATCCTTCTATATTTTCTATAGAGGAAGGATCTCTAACAGATACTCTTTCCTTAGACAGACCTAAGTTTTCAGCTATTTTCTCTCTTAAAACAGGCATATTACTAGTTCCACCTATTAAAAATACAGCATCTGGCGACTTACCATTGTAGTCTAATATCTCTTGGCTTATCTCTTTTGAGATTTCTTCGATTATATCAATGATACTATCTACAATTTGTGATGTGCTTAGCTTGTAAGATACGCCAACTATATCAGTAAATTCGTGTTCTTTTGCCCCGTTTAAGCCTATTTTTAATTTTTCACTACTTTTAAAGTCCAACAAGTATTGCTTGGAGAGTCTCTCTGTTATTTCATCTCCTGCTGTCTGGGTCATTCCGTAGGCAATTATCTCTCCATCTTTTGTAAGGGCAATGTCCGAAGTACCTGCCCCTATATCTACAAGAGCAAGGTTTAAAAGTCTTAAATCTCTTTTGATTGCAACTTCTATAGCTGCTATAGGCTCAAGCGTTATGCTAGCTATCTCAAGACCTGCCTTAGATATCACAGAGTAAAGGCTTTCTATAACTAATTGAGGAAGAAATGTAGCCAAAAGTTCGACTCCCATACTCTCACCCTTATGTCCAATCAAGGACTTCATACTATCCTCTTCTAGAAAGTACTTGTTAATTGTATAGCCTATGTTGTAATATTTCAAGCTTTTTTCTTTTTCGCTTTCATTTAATTCCAACTCTGACTTCTGAACTGCTTCGAGTTCTAAAGCCTCTACTTGCCTTCTACTTATTTCAATATTTGAATTTATTTCTTTCTCTAATTTTATCCTCTTAGTTTTTAGGGATCTACCAGCAGCAGCTATGGATACATTCTTTAATTCTTCACCTAATTGGTCTTCCAGTTCTTTGACTATTTCTTTGACCGTAACTGCTACTCCCTCTATATCATGGATTTGACCATCATACATATTTCTTTTTTTATGCTCTTTTTTGGCATAGGCAAGGATTTCAAAGACTTCATCCTCTCTATATTCTCCGACCAAGCCTATTATAGTTCTGGTGCCTATGTCTAGGGAAAAAACAGGATTATTTTCCACTTGGACCACTCTCCTCAAGAGGCTTTATTTCATTTTTATAATAAAGACACAATTGATTTATAGGGCATTCACTACACATGGGACTTCTAGCCTTGCAGATTCTTCTACCGTGAAATATTATCAGATGATGGGCCTTTGACCACATATTTTTATCTATATTTTTCATCAGCTGTTTTTCTGTATCAAGCACATTTTTTGCATTTGCAAGTCCTATCCTATTGGAAACTCTAAAGACATGAGTATCTACTGCTATGGATGGCACATCAAAGGCATTTGAAAGCACTACATTTGCAGTCTTTCTACCTACTCCAGGAAGCTCAGTCAGTTCCTCAAGAGTAGCTGGTACCTCGCCATCATATTTCTCTATCAAGATCCTACAAGTAGCTAGTATATTTTTACTTTTAGTATTGTACATCCCGCATGTCCTGATTTTTTCTCCCAATTCTTCCTGCGATAGCTTTATGTAGTCTTCTGGACCTTTAAGTTCTTTAAATAATTCTCTTGTAACTTTATTTACTCTTACATCTGTGCACTGAGCTGATAGTATAGTAGCTATGAGTAGTTCAAAAGTACTTTCATGGTCTAGCTCAGCTTTTGCATCTGGAAATGTCTTTAAGAGTATGTCTATGACCTCTTCTCTTTTCTTTTTTGACAATATACCTTTCATCTTATCACCTACAATATTTCTATATTTTCTTCTATTATTTCTACCCTGCCATCTTCATCGATGAATTTGATTATCTTTGATATGATACTTTGTGCATATTTGCTATCATTGCTAACGCATGCAATTCCTATCACTGCAGATTGCCATTTGTCATTTAAATCTACTTCTGCTATTGAAACGTTGAATCTAGATTTTATTCTTTCAATTATACTTTTTAAGACACGTCTCTTATCTTTCAATGAATTTGCTTCGAAAATCACCAACTTTAAAGTACAGCTTCCTATAATCAATTCCTCACCTCATAATAGATATATTACACTATTTAGCAAAAAAATAATAGGGGCAAGATTGCCCCTATTTAAATTTTATTATAGATTTTTATTTTAATATATTCATTTCCTTGCCAACTTTTTCAAATGCTTTTGCTGCCCTATCTAACTGATCTTTTGTATGCTCAGCACTTACCATGCATCTTACCCTTCCTGTTCCTTTTGGAACTGTTGGGAATACTATAGCAGATGCAAAAACACCATTTTCTAAAAGTTTCTTGCTAAATTCCATAGTTTTTGCTTCGTCTCCTATAATTACAGGAGTAATTGGAGTTTCACTGTGTCCTGTATTATATCCTAGCTCACCTATTTTTGATTTCCAGTAGTTACCATTTTCCCAAAGTTTATCTGTATATTCAGTTGATTCCATAAGCATGTTTATAGCTTCTGTTATGGCTCCTATTGCTGCTGGTGGTAGGGACGTACTAAATAATGATGGCCTAGCCCTATGACTTAACCATTCATACATTGCCTCTGTACCAGAAACATATCCTCCTATTACCCCAATTGCCTTTGAAAGACATCCCATTGAGAAGTCAACTCTACCATGTAGTCCAAAGTGATCTATAGTTCCCCTTCCACTTTCTCCTAAAACTCCTGAACCATGTGAATCATCTACATAGGTCATAGCTCCATATTTTTCAGCTAACTCTACTATCTCAGGTAGCTTTGCAATATCTCCGTCCATACTAAATACTCCATCTGTAATGATCAATGTGTTTTTATACTTGCCTCTAGACTCCTTTAATATTTCTTCTAAGCTATCCATATCAGAGTGCTTGAAAATAGCTTTTTTTGCATTTGAGAGTCTACTTCCGTCTATGATTGAAGCATGGTTTAATTGGTCTGATATTATAAGGTCTTTGGCATCTGTTATAGCTGATATAGTTCCAATATTGCAGTTGAAGGCTGATTGATATAAGAATGCCCTCTCATCTTTTTTAAACTTTGCCAAGAGCTCTTCTAATTCTTCGTGTATATCCATATTCCCGATGATTGTCCTAACTGCACCAGACCCTGCTCCATATTTTTCAATTGCTTCAATAGAAGCCTTTTTAAGTCTTGGGTGGTTTGTAAATCCCAAATAGTTATTCGATGATAGGTTGATAACACTTTTGCCATTGAGGATTACTTCTCCCTTGTTGGCCGTCTCAAGAACAGGTAGTTGTCTATAAACACCATCTTCTTTTAATTGTTCGATATTTTCCTTTAAAAATGTTAATTCGTGTACATTGGACATTAAAACTCCTCCTTAAATTTCCAAGTTTATATGCTAAATATATTATAACATAATCTATCAGGATTTGCTTAAGTTTGTTAAAAAAATATTTACAATTGCCCAGTTTGCATATTCCCTTATCATTGGATCCTTATCCTTGGATTCTTCTATTAATATGGGTAGATTATTCATATCCCCCATGTTTCCAAGGGCTATTATTGAATTTCTTTTCAATACTTTTTTTCCCCTCCAACTTCCTGAGATATGGCCATATTTCTTTTTAAAAACTCTATTTGATATGGTTAACATCTCTTCTATATCCATATAGCCTAAAGTTACATTGGGAATAAATTCTTTGTTTTTACTCTTCCTTACACCCTTGTTCTTTGGGCATACATCTTGACATCTATCGCATCCATATATATTAGTCCCCATCTTAGATCTAAGTTCTCCTGGAATATTATCCTTGGTCTGAGTTAGATAAGATATACATCTCTTTGGATTCACCCTATATTTGTCCTCCAAAGCACCTGTAGGGCAGGCCTCTATACAAAGCCTGCAGTCTCCACACTTTTCTTCAACTGGGTAATCTCTTTCTATGTCTAGATCTGTTAGTATATATCCCAAAAATACAAAAGAACCATATTCATCATTTATAATAGATGCATTTTTACCGTAGTAGCCAAGACCTGATTTTTTCCCTAATTCCCTATCTATCAGTGGCCCTGTATCTACAAAGTATTTATAGTGGAAATCTTTTTTCTTTTTTATCTCATCTATTAAAGTTTTGATTTTATCATTCAAAACTATGTGATAATCGATTCCCCATGATGACTTTGAAAGTTTTCCCCTTAGTCTATAACTTGGCTTTTCTTCAATCCCTACATTATATGATATCCCAACTACTATAATTGACCTGCAACTTTTCAGAGTCATTTTTGGGTCGATTCTCTTCACTAGGTCTTTTTCTTCAAAGCTTGTTGCTAAATTGTTTTTTCTTCTATACATCAAGTATTCTTCTAGGTTCAAAAGCGGCTCACAATCTGTAAAACTACATATATCTATATCTACTTCCCTAGACTTATCTAGTATATATTGTTTTAGAGAGTTCATCCCTTGTATTCCTTTCTAAGAAGACTTATTTCATCCTTGTGGTCTTCTGGCTCATTTGGTGTTTCTAGATTGAAGGGTAGATCTTTAAGAGATGGATGATTGATTATATCTACTATAGCGTCCAAGCCCAAAAGTCCCTCCCCTATCACCTCATGCCTATCCTTATTTGAAGAGAATTCAACTTTAGTGTCATTTAAGTGGACTGCATGTAGCCTATCAAGCCCTACTATCCTATCTATTTCATCCAATACTCCGTCTAAATCATCTTTTATATTGTATCCAGAGGAGTAAAGATGACAGGTATCAATGATTATACCCAATTTTTCATTGTTCTTAACTCCATCTATTATCATTTTAAGCTCTTCCATATTTCTTCCTATTTCAGTTCCTTTTCCAGACATCCCCTCAAGTAGAATAATGGTTTGATTATCCTCTTCTATAGCTTCATTTAGGGCCTGGGCTATCAACTCTATACCCTTTTCAGCCCCTTGGCCCACATGTGAGCCTGGATGAAATACATAGTAAGTATCGCCAATAGCCCTTACCCTATCTAGATCATCCTTTAATATCATTCTTCCAAATTCTCTTGTCTTCTCAGATTTAGAAGCCAAATTCATGGTGTATGCTGCATGGGCAAAGAGTGGTGCAAACTCGTTCTCTCTCCTAAATTCCTTTAAGCTATTTATTTCGTCCATATCTAGGTCCTTAGCCCTACCACCTCTAGGATTTCGGGTGAAAAACTGAAAGGTATTTGCATCTATTGACTTTGCAATTTCTGCTGCCCTATACAAACCCTTGGATATAGACAAATGGCATCCTATTTTAAGCATTTTAATCATCCTCTCAAGACTAATATACCACATTGTCACCTTTTTTTAACT
>JARICQ010000173.1 GCA_029264075.1 Tissierellaceae bacterium
TTGGAGAGCTTGTGGACATCTTGTATGGGATAGGGAAGCTTGAACTTAAGCCCTGATTCAATTATGTTTTCTGTTGGACTACCAAATGTAGTCAAGACTGCATATTCAGTTTGGTCAACTGTATAAAGAGATGTTGAAAGAGCTAGGGCCAAGACTATAACTACTAGAACCCCAACTATGATTTTGGGATTTAGCTTTATATTCATACCGCTTTTCTTCTCTTTTTCATCCTCCATATTGATTACATTGTCGTCTTCTTTTTCCTTTTGTTTTTTTATCTGTTCTACTAGCAGATATGCTCCAAGTAATACGAGCAAAATAATAAACTGCATTTAACCACTCCCTTCAAGTTTCTATTCTTATTGTATACCTGATAGTCTAAAATGTCTAATCAAATTTAGACTATGTTTTCTAGGGCATTTTTATTTAATATCTCTATTCTTCTATGACCTATTAATTTTATCCAACCTTCTTCTTCAAAAGCTCTAAGCTTTCTGCTAAGGGTTTCTCCACTCATTCCCATATGAGAAGCTAGGTCTGCCCTGCTCATATTTAATTTGATTTCGCCCTTTTCATTTGAAAAGTTCATCAATATATCTGCAATCCTTCTCTCAACTGTGTGTATGCTTATATTTTCTATCATCCCCTCTACCCTTTCGAGTCTTTTGCTTAATTCTTCTACTATCTTTATGGATATGCCAGGATATTTTTCCATAAGACCTTTTAGATCTTCTGCCCTTATTACACACATGATTACTTTTGAAAGTGCCTCTGCATTGTCCTTTAAGTCCGAATCACTGAAAAGAGACAATTCTCCCATGAACTCTCCAGATCCTAGGACTCTGATTACTTGTTCCTTGCCAGTATCAGATATCCTAGATACCTTTACCTTTCCAGAGTGTATGACAAAGAGCTTGTCCCCCTTGTCACCGGCCATGTAGATCATCTCACTTCTTTCAAAGCTTCTTTCACTTGTGACTCCCGCCACTTCTATTTTTTCCTTGCTTGATAGATTGCTAAATATTGGTACTATCTCTATGCAGTTTTTTCCATCTCTTTCAAAACAATTACATTCCATCAGACCACTCCCATTTATATTATTCATTTAATTATACCCCTATATGGGAAATTTGAAAACTTAATCTTATTTAAAGTAATACTTAACTGATAGTGTATTTATTTTGTAACAAAATCGTAACACTAAGATATCTATTCTATGATATCATTGTTTATAGAATAGAAATTAGGAGTGTGGTAAAATGAAAAGAAATTTTAAATTATTAGTCTTATTACTTAGTTTTCTACTTGTAGCTGCCTTTACAACAGCCTGTACCGATGATGATATCAACCAAGTAGATCCAGTAGAGCAAGTTTTAGATGGAGAGGATGCTTCTTTAGAGTCTCTGAACCTAATGTCAGGATTTTTAAATGAAAAGTATATAGAAGATGATACTATGATTCTTGAAATAGGCTATATACAGGGTGACAATGAAGCATATGATGGAAACTTAAAGCTCAATCTATTGGAAGAAGAATTGTTTGACGACCTAGAGCCTCTTGAACATTTTTTGGTGGCGTATGACTCAGACTACAATATAATCTCAATAGAATCAGATGAGATAGTAACTGAGATCATGATGGCGGGTCAAGAGAGCGAAAATAAGGTTTTAAGTGGAGTGATTGAATCTGTAAGCGAATTAAATACTGCAGAGCTAACTCTTCTTGACTCCTATTCAGTAGATGTCTTTGGAGATGGAATAGAAGAAGAAATATCCCTTTATACAGATGCCGAAAAGGACCCTGAGGGTAATATCATGTGGGATGATGGTCAGAGATGGACTCTTGCAGTTGAAGGTGCTGACAAGACCTTTGTCCTCTTTGATGACTATCTTCAATTGGCATCTCTAGAGTACTTTGTATATACAGTAGATGAAGAGTTTTATATAACAACCCTAAGCTCTGGGACTGCAAATATCACCTTGACAAACTATAGGTACAATAGGGATGAAGATAGCTTTGAAATGCTAGTCGAATCAGATACAAGTGGAAATGTAAATGTCATCCACAAGTCCCTATCTGGTTTTTAAAGAATTTATATGATGTATAAAGGTTAAATAAACTCCCCTCATAGTAGACAGATTAAAGAAGAAAAGTCTACCAGAGGGGGGTCTTTTTATATCTAAATTTAGATTGTCTTAAATTTAGATTCTCCTATAGGAGATAGATAACTGTAATTTTCATATGGATCTTGTGGTGGCTTACCTTACTTTATCCTGGCTATCAATTTATCTATATCTTCTTTTTTTGTATCAAATGATGTGACCAGCCTTACTAGCCCTTCTTTTGATGAAGCTAGACCTAGTTGATCTTTTAATATATCCCTTCTAGGGTCATCAAAATATGCAAATATCATATTTGTCTCTAATCCTTCTCTAAGCTCCACACCATCTAATTTGGATAACTCATCTTTTAAATAGCTTCCCATTTCATTGGCATTTGATGCGTTTTTTCTCCAGAGTTCATCCTTTAAATAGGCTAAAAATTGAACTGATAAAAATCTCATCTTGGAAGTTAGTTGCATGCCTTGTTTCCTATGGTACTTGAAATTCCTGCTAAGATCCTTATCGAAGACAACTATGGCCTCTCCCATCATCATTCCATTTTTAGTTCCGCCAAATGAAAGAATATCTACTCCTGTGTCAGTGATCATCTCCTTAAAGCTAGTATCCAGAGCTACAACAGCATTTGCAATTCTTGCCCCATCAAGCTGTAGGTACATATTATTTTCATGTGCAAAGTCTGCCAGGGCTTTTATCTCATCTATTGTATAGAGGGTGCCAAGCTCCGTCGTTTGCGAGATATAGATAAGCTTTGGCTGAGAGTGATGCTCATTTCCTATAGAATCCAAGAGCTCCTCAATATCTTCTATATAGATTTTACCATCCCTATTCTCTACAGTTAGTATCTTTGATCCTGTAATCTTTTCAAGGGACCCACATTCATCGACATTTATATGGGCCGTATCTGCACAAATAACAGCTTCAAAGCTTCTAAGTAGCCCCTCTATTCCTATTATATTGGCTGCAGTACCAGTAGATACAAAGTAGACATCTACATCTGCTCCAAAAAGCTCAGCTATTTTTCTCTCTGCCTCCTTGCTAGTCCCATCATTTCCGTAAGGAATTGCGTCACCATTGTTTTCATCTATTATTGCCTGCATTATATCCTTATCTACTCCTGAATTGTTGTCACTGACAAACATTCTCATATTCATCCCTCCATATATATTATATTTTCTATTATACTAGATATTTAAATGATTTTAATAAGTAATTAGATATTTTTATATAAAAATATCTATAAAAATACAGGGCAAGCCTTGCCCTGTATTTTTATTAGTTCTTTTTTAGTTCTTATTTGTTTAAAAATCTCATTATAAGGCTTATGACAAATAATATTAGGAATATATAAAATATTATCTTAGCTATTCCCGCAGCTGCTCCTGCAATTCCTGCAAAGCCTAAAATTGCAGCTACAATGGCAACTATTAAAAATATTAGAGTCCATTTTATCATTTATATTCCTCCTAGCAAGTTTTAATTTTTTTACTGTTTATCCAGTATTTCTTACATATTAACTACTTACCCCTAGTAATATAATATCAAACAAAATAAAAAAACCAGGATGTCCTGGTTTTAACGATCTTTAGGTTTTGCAATTTCAGCTGATATTTTCTTGCCCTTTATCCTTACTCCGTCTAGTTTTTCAACTAAATCATCTATAGAATCCTTATCCACTTCTACAAATGAGAATTTGTCATAGACATCTATATCGCCTACTAGGTTTTTATCTATACCAGTTTCACCCATTATAGCTCCAAGTATATGTCTTGGACTTATTCCTCTTCTCTTTCCAGCATTTATATACATCCTTCTTGTTGCACCTCTTGGTCCTCTATGGCCCTTAGATGTTTTTTTGTCTGAACCGGATCTAGATTTTGATCTGGACTTGCTATGATAGTCTACCATGTCAAGTTCCCTATGGGCATCTAACTTATTTTCAGTCATGTATAGCTTTAAAAGTGCTGCTGCTATATCAAATGAAGTATAGTCATCTGCTATTATCTCTTCAACCATCTTTTCATATTTAGCAAGATCTTTTCCATCTACCTCTTCCTTTATCTTATCTGTCATAGCAGTAGTTTGATTTGACTCAATGTCTTTTAATGTTGGAAGATCTTTTCTAGGTATGCTGGTCTTTGTATATCTCTGTATTGACTTTAGCTTTTGTATCTCTCTACCTGATACAAAGCTAAATGCCCTTCCCTCTCTACCAGCCCTAGCTGTCCTACCTATCCTATGAACATAATACTCTTCATCCTGAGGAAGGTCGTAGTTGAGTACTAGGTCTATTTCGTCAACATCTATACCTCTTGCTGCAACATCAGTAGCAACCAATATTTCTATTGTTCCTCTTCTAAACTTATTCATCACATTGTCTCTTTGGCTTTGCTTTAAATCTCCATGAAGTCCATCTGCAAAGTATCCCCTTCCCTGAAGATCTCCTATCAGTTCGTCTACCTTCTTCTTGGTATTGCAAAATACTATGGAAAGATTGGGATTGTAGATATCTATTATTCTAGTAAGTATTTCAGTCTTCATATGAGACTTTAGCTCAAAGTATGCCTGTTCAACTTTTGGTACAGTCATTTCCTTGTGGACTACCTTTATTATTTCAGGGTCCTTTTGGTATTTAGATGCAAATTTCACGATTGCTCTTGGCATGGTTGC
>JARICQ010000020.1 GCA_029264075.1 Tissierellaceae bacterium
ACTTTTTGCTGTGAAAACTATTGACCTAACTAATGATATAGAAAGATTATATCAGAAATTCTACTACAATATGGATAGGGGGAAATTTGATAGATGGCTAGTTTCTCTAATACCAGAAGGGGTTGACAAAAGATTCAAAGCTAAATTCAAAAGCTTTACTGAGACATCAGAAGGATATGAGCTTAAGTATATCTCCAATAAAGAAGAGATAATTGTAAGGACAAGGGCCATAGTAGCTGCTGATGGGGCATCTTCTTCCTTAAGAAAGTCTATTGATGAAGATATATCTATTCCTGAAAAATATATTGCCATCCAAGAATGGTTTGATTATAAGGATCCTATGCCTCATTTTGCAGCAATCTTTGATGAAGAGCTTACTGATTTTTATTCGTGGATAATACCAAAGGGGGATCATATCTTACTGGGATCTGCTCTTAGATCTAAGGACAAAACTAGGGAAAAATATGATCTTTTGAAAATGAAATTAAAGGATAGGGGCTTTAATTTTGGAGAGAAAATAAAGACAGAGAGTGCCCATATATATAGACCTAAGAAATTATCTCAAATTTATCTAGGTAAAGACAATATAGCCCTCATAGGAGAGGCTGCAGGAGCTATTAGCCCTAGCTCTGCCGAAGGCTTTAGCCATGCCTTCAAAAGTTCCTTATACTTAGCTGAGAGTCTTGAAGATGGAATAGAGGGCTTTGTGGATAGATACAGGGCTAGAGCAAAGGGCATGAAGCTAAATCTGCTTCTTAAAAACTTAAAATCTCCAGCCATGTACAATCCCTATCTAAGGAATCTAGCTATGAAGTCAGGACTCTTTACTATCAAGTAGAGTTTTGTCTATGCCCTAGAAGAAGTAGACCATATTCATCTAAGATAAAATTTGTTTCAATAATGCTTAGTTCATTATTCAAAGCATAAATGATGATAGAATCTCTTGGGTCCCTAGCGTATAAAACACCTAATTTTGCGAGGGTAAGACTTTTATTAGACTGATTTAAACTCAAGTTATTACCTATACAAATCTTAATTAGCTTATCTCTGCTGGGTGATCTTTTACCATTTAGAATCTGGTAGCCATATGTTCTATGTAGTGATGAGTTTTTTATGATATCACTTTTATTGTAGCCTTTAGATTTGCAAGTTTTTAATATATATTCTGATAGATCGAGGTTATCTTTCCTTGAATATAAATACCTTATATATTCATTTAATTGAGATCTGTTTTTAGCTTGATTTAATATATCTAGTATTTTTTTGGTAGATTTATTTTTCATTAGCTCACCTATTCTTCAATAAATTATTTTGTTATATAATTATAGCATATATCTTAAGAGAGGATAGACTATGTTAAAGATTAAAAAAACATAATACTTCTGGCTAAGCTAGAATAGCTTTTATGTATGCTAAAAGCATACATATCAAATAACTTTATCTGATATAGTTAAATTGTGTGAAAATATTTTTATATTTAGGAGGAATTTATATGAAAAAGAGTTTAAAGCTAATAATTTTGACGGTGTCCTTAGTTCTAGCCACGCTTTTTTCAACTGCGTGTGACGATGGAGCAAGTACAGGAAATGAGGATAATGTTACCGTTCCTGAAAAAAATAAAGAAAAAGAAAAAAGAGAAAGCGAGAGAGGCAATCGATCAGACCCTATTGATCAGGGAGAAAGTACAGAATGGGAGTTGTTTTTTTATTCCAGTGATGACATTGATGATTGGGAGGAGTTGACTGGACTAGCAAACGTAACTCTCAACGAGGTCTATGAAAGAGATGATGCAGTGGCTATGCTTTATCCTGGTGTAAATGCTCTAGAGGAGATTGAAGAGGGATATACATATGCTGTAGCCCATATGACTGTTGAGTTAATAGAAGGGGAAGAAGATTTTCCATACACTACTGGATTTACTGTAAATAGTGTATCAGAAAAAGGTAGGAAATCACCAGCCACCTACACTAGTCTATCAAGGGAATATTCAGAAAATAAAAATACAGACTTATACCCAGGCGGAAGTGTAGATATAATGGATACATTTTTAATTCCTATAGATGATGATTATTTGATAGAAATTGAGGAAATAATGAGTGGTTCTAAGTTTTTCAAATCAGAAGTAGAAGCTGAAGAAGAATAAGATTACTCAAACAAATTAGACATTTTGCTAGCTCCAGCGAAATGTCTAATTTATTTATTCTGTTTTAGTTTAGAGTATTTCTATTAAGTTTCTAATCTTCTTGACCTAACTATAAATGATAGATACTTGACTAAAACATATATTACTATTAGAATTGCCATTACTTCCTCGAATATCACTAGATACCCTAATAGAGGAATGGGCCTAGCTATACTTATAAAATATCCACTAGTAAGCTTTATAGAAATAGCAGATATAACTAGCGGAAAAGTGAAACCAGAAAAACTTGGGTAAAACTTTAATTTTAATAGCTTTGGCAATTTCCACAATACAAAAACATAATTGACCTGTGATATTATAAGTAATCCCCAAAGGATAATATTGTGTTTAACTTCAAAAGAACTCATATAGCCAGCCAAACATAGGGCTGCTGGAGCTGCAAATATTACCAAAGTAGGGAGGGCTGGATCTGGTATAGTTTTTATACTTATTCTCCTCACCACTAGAGGAAATATTAAAAAATAAGAAATCAGACCTATCCAAAATATAATCCTACCCAAGGCCTTCATTTGAAAGGCAGGAGCAGTTACAGAAGCTACAACTATACCTACATAGACAATAAACCAGCTTGGAAAAACCTTCCCTATATCAAATTTCAAAAGATGATTAGAGGAAAACTTGAAAATCAATAGCCCATGCCCAATTACTG
>JARICQ010000056.1 GCA_029264075.1 Tissierellaceae bacterium
CCCTAGCTAAATCTATAGAAAAAGTATCAGAAGAAGATCTAGAAAAACAAGACTTAAACGGACAAATGACAGGAATAAGATTGGAAAAAATATAATAGAAATATTTAAAACAAGATAGGTGGATTCCTCCTATCTTGTTTTACAATAAAGAATAGCCTGTAAGGCTTAGTAAATTATCAAAGCACAGAATTATATACTTATAAAAAGTTAAATAAAATAGAAGATTATTTATATTTCAACAAGGCGGTGAATATATATGAAATGTCCATACTGTGGTGAGCATATGAATAGGGGCATTATACAGGGTGGTAGATTTTCCTACAAATGGATAGCTGAAGAAGAGAATCAAAGCTCTTTGCCCAAATTGTTTTCAAAGGGAATAAAGCTAACTGATCCCTTGATGGAGCATGGAATAACAGCTTTTTACTGTGCTGACTGCGAAAAAATAGTCATTGATCTAAAGGGTAAGAGACCAAGCTATAGAACTTAGCAATCTCTGTGGATAAATTTATAAATATATTTTATTTTAGAAAAGTAAAGAAGAAATGCCTATATATTTATCAGCACCAGGGCAAAGACAGTCAAGACTATTGCTATTTGATTTTTTCTAGCAATCTTTTCCTTAAATATTAGAAACCCTCCAATATTAATCAAGACAATACTTCCGGCACTATAGATTGGAAAGGCTACAGAAGTTTTTAAGCTAGCCAATGATAGAATCAAAAAATATGAAGAAAATAAATTAGGTATACCTACTGCAAAGCCAGTGAGTATATCTTTTTTGCTTATCACTCCCTTATCTCTTATGGTATAGAAAATACTTATCAAAAATGCTACAAAAAATATTGCAAATAGGAAGATATCCTTGTATTCATTTAAGGCATATTTTTGATAGATCTTATTCGAAAACTCTGCCATACCACCGAATATAAATAAGAGAATAATAGTGGGCTTGACATCAAATTTTTCAAGGGACTTTGGTGATAGGTTGACTATCAAGATAGATACTAGAGACAAGGCTATCCCAAGCCATTGAATGGCAGATGGAAATTCCTTCCAGATAATAATTGAAAATATCATGGGAATAAGTATTCCAAGCTTGGCTATGGTACCAGAAATTCCAACCCCGTTTTCCTTGACACTTTTTTGATAGTATATAAAGGAAAGGAAAAAGAAAGATCCAGATATCCCGCCAACAATCAAACCCCAAATAATGCTCGAATAAGGAGATAAGATATGAAGGCTATTAGATGATAATAGCTTGAAATCATCTATAAAAGACATTTCACGGACAAGTCCGGTCAAGAGTCCCTTATAGAAAATCATAAAAAGACTAATTACAAATGCTATAAAGTAGTTGGAACTTGTAATTAAGTATCTATTTGTATTTGAACTTTCTGTGTACTTGAAAATGAGTGCTATAGAAGCACTAGATATAATAGCTAAGGCTAGATAAAGCATAGATCCTCCTCTTAAAACTTTAGAGTTTAAAATCTCCAAAATTTATCTTATTTCTAAACAGTATATAATATAAGCTTAAGCTTAGCAATAATAAGTTTAACTAGTTTCAAATACTAGTTTGACTTATTATAGTAACTAGGTTAGTATATTAATAAAGAAAAGAGGGTATTATATGGAAAATATAGAAATTAAGTTATTAAAATTTAAGGAAGAACTCTTGGCCTTCACTATCCCTAGATGGGAAGAACTACCGGATATAGAGCTCTATATGGATCAGGTAATTACCTTTATAGAAAAGCACCTATGCACACTTATCACTGGTGAGGGTAAAAAGATAATTACATCTTCTATGATAAATAACTATGTTAAATTGGGTCTAATACCAAAACCCATAAAGAGAAGATACAATAAAACTCACCTGGCCTATTTATTTGCGATATCTATCTTGAAAAATGTATTTACTATTCAAGAAGTAAAAGATGGAATCTTATTTCAAGCGAATATAGATGGAGAAAAAATGGCCTACAACAATTTTTGTGAAGAACAGGAAAATGCAATCAAGATCCTGGGCCAGCAAATAAAGTCTGCAGATATAGAAGAAGAGTCTAAAATAAACTTAGAAGTTCTTATAGATAAAAATAATCGTGCCATTAAATTTGCCACCTTTAGTTTTGCTAGCAAGATAATAGGTGAAAAAATAATTTGCTTGCAAAGAGAATTTATGGAAAGAGAAAACAAAGAATAGTTTTATATAATTAATTGGAGGTAATATATATGAACGATCAAAAGATAGCAATCTTAACGGACTCCGGCTCAGATGTTCCAGCATATTTACTGGAAGAATACGGAATCTATCTAGCACCCCTTAAAATAATTTACAGTGATGGTGAGTATTTAGATGGGATAAACATTAGTGCTGAAGATGTATATTCTAGGCTAGAGACAGAAATACCATCTACATCTCTTCCAGATGGGGAACAAATTCAAGCAATATTTGACCAGATAAGGGCTGATGGATATGAAAAGGTCTTGGCCATAGCTATTTCTAGTGGGCTAAGTGGAACGCACAATATAATGAGGGTAGTAGGAGAGCAGCAAAAAGACTTGGAAGTCTTTGCTGTAGATACAAAAAATATATCAATAGCTAGTGGTTTCAATGCAATTCAAGCAGCAGAGTATATTAAAGA
>JARICQ010000059.1 GCA_029264075.1 Tissierellaceae bacterium
ATACCAGAAGACTTAAAAGAATATGGACTCCGTATAATAAAAGAATTTGAAATTCAGGAGAGGTTTTTCCATATTGAGTTTTTCAGAACTAAGGAAGGTAAATTAATAGCACTAGAAGCAAACTTAAGACCACCAGGTGGATTTTCAATGGATATGTTCAATTTTTCAAGGGACACTGACTTATATCTTGCCTATGCAAGACTAGTAAATGGTGAAAAATTGGAGATTGATGAAAGAAATCCAAAATGCTGCATGTATATTGGCATCAAAGAAGATGATAAGATTAAACATAAACATTCCATTGAAGAAGCAATAGAAAAATACCAAGACTTAATCATATATCAGGGTCCAATCGCTTCAATATTTGCAGCTGCTATTGGAAAATATTGTATTATACTAAGAGCAGATGAAAAAGAAACATTGACAGAAGCAGCAAGATTTATAATGAAAAGAGAAACTCTTTAGTTTCAAATCAAAGGGAGGAAAACATATATGCAGATAGATTACCACTCGTTTTACAGTTCAAATTTAGGAAGAGATATGGAGTTTAAGAGCTATGGGCATGGAGGCAAGCCTGTGATAATATTTCCATCATCTGGAGGAAGGTTTTTTGAATATGAAGGATTTGGGATGATTGAAGCCTGCAAAGACTTTATTGAAAGAGCTAAGATCCGAGTATATACAGTAGATGGGATAGATAATGAGACCTGGCTAAATAAAGAAAGACCAGTCTCTGATATAGCAAAGCATCACAATGCATACGATAAGTATATCGTGGATGAACTAATACCATTTGTCCGTAAGCACAACAATTATGAGGGCGGCCTACTCACTAGTGGATGCAGTATGGGAGGATATCACAGTGCAAATTTCTATTTTAGACATCCACATGTATTCGATACAGTAATAGCCTTAAGTGGAATTTACGATGCTAGATTTTTCCTAGGAGAAAACTTAGATGATTTTGACGTTTATATAAATTCACCAATAGACTATTTGGCACAACTTGAGGACAATCATTATTTAGATGCCTATAGAAGGGGCAATATAATCGTTTGTACAGGACAAGGAGCATGGGAAGAGGATGCAATTAGGGATACAAGAGCATTAGAAGAAGTTTTAAAATCTAAAAATATCCCAGCCTGGATAGACTATTGGGGAAAAGATGTAAATCATGATTGGGATTGGTGGAGAGTACAAATGCCATATTTCCTATCAAAACTAGAAGAACAAGACAAGCTAAAATAAGAAAAATCTAAACTATTAATAAATTTAACTCTTGACATCAAGTATGTTTTTGATATAATAGGGAATAATAAATTTAATGAAGCAAATCGATGAATTGGAAAGTACTATTAGATAATTCGAAATAGAGAGTCGGGGACGGTGGAAGCCTGACGTTCAAAACTAGTAGGAAGAGAGCCAAGGAGAATTCCTTTGAACTAGAAGTAGGAGGAACGCACAAAATGCGATAAAATTTTGAGTGGACATGTTTTATGTCAATTTGAGTGGTACCACGGTAACCCCGTCTCTTAGTTGTGAAGAGAATGGGGTTTTTTTATACAAACTTTTAAAAGGGAGTGATATCTTGAAACTATGGGGTGGAAGATTTGAAAATCAAATTCAACAAGCAGCCTTTGACTTTCAATCGTCAATACATGTAGATAGTAGATTATATAAAGAGGATATAGAGGGTAGCATTGCCCATGCTAAGACCTTAAAGAAATGCGGAGTACTTACAAATGAAGAGTTAAAAAAAGTAGAAGACACCTTAAATGAAATCCTTGATGATATTGAAAATGGCAAAGTAGAAATAACTCCTGACCACGAGGATATTCATACCTTTGTTGAAGCAAGCTTGACCGAAAGAATAGGTGATTTGGGAAAGAAGATCCATACTGGCAGAAGTAGGAATGATCAAGTTGCGACTGATTTTAGGATGTATCTGGGAAAAGAAGTAGATATTTTAGTCCATTTGCTTAAAAAACTAGAAGAGAGCTTGATATCTATAGCAGAAGAAAATATGGATACCATACTTCCGGGATATACCCACCTACAAAAAGCTCAGCCTTTGACATTGGCACATTATATGATGGCCTACTTTGAAATGTTTAAACGCGATATAGAAAGATTAATTGATACAAAGAAGAGAATAATGATCATGCCTCTGGGCTCAGGTGCCTTGGCTGGAACAAGCTTCGATTTGGATAGAAAATATACCTGTGATTTGCTTGGCTTTGATGATATCAGCTACAATAGCCTAGATGCTGTTAGCGATAGGGACTTTGCAATAGAGCTTAGCTCAGATCTATCGATGATAATGATGCATCTCAGTAGATTTTGTGAAGAGATAATACTTTGGGCCTCTGGAGAATTTGGATATATTGACCTTGGAGATGGATATAGTACAGGTAGCTCTATAATGCCACAAAAGAAGAACCCAGATGTGGCAGAGCTTATAAGGGGTAAGACAGCTAGGGTCTATGGATCAAATATAAGATTACTTACCATAATGAAAGCACTGCCCCTAGCCTACAACAAGGATATGCAAGAGGACAAGGAGGCAATCTTTGATGCAGTAGACACAGTAAAGGCATGTGTAGATATATTTACAGGAATGATCGAATCTGCAAAGTTCAATAAGGAAAAAATGTACCAAGCATCTGAAGAGGGATACACAAATGCAACTGATCTGGCAGATTATCTTGTGAGAAAGGGCCTAGCCTTTAGAGAATCACATCTAATATCAGGACAAATTGTAAACTTTGCAATCA
>JARICQ010000099.1 GCA_029264075.1 Tissierellaceae bacterium
TCTATCGAAGATAATCCACGATACATATATTTTGAAAATAAAAGATGAGATAGGATTTGTAATAGACTTTAAAAAGTCTACAGATGTAATCATAAGCTATATTTTGATGAAGGATGTATATGGACAAACCGAAGACTATAGTTATGATTTTATAAGAATATTGAACCGTTTAAATGAAATATCAGAAAGCCAACTCGAATTCAACAAGTACCTAAATTTCGAGCGTGAAATATTCTTTAATGATGACTTCACCAGAAGAGTAGGGACTAGGATATTAGAAGTGATCAACAAGGATTTTAGGTGGAATTTGTTTTTTAAGATAATATTTGATATAGAAAACAATGACAATGCAGAAGACTTCGAAAAGTTTATGATATTTATGAGGTATAGTTTTAATCACCATTTGAAAGGTCTTTTAAAAGAGAAGGATATGAATGATGAAGAAAAAGAAGAGATAAAGGATTGTATCATGGACAATATAGCGAAGTTATTCTGCAAAGACAGTGATGTGGATTTTTTATGTGATTGCAGTATTGATAGACTAAATCAAAAGATAAAGGTTTCTTTTTCCTATATAAATTCTTATGATGACTGGGAAATTCAAAGAGAAAATATTATAGAGTGTATCATGAATCATAAGTTTTAGATTTTAATTGCCATAAAATAGTGATTAAAACTAAAAAATGGGTAAATATTTAACTATCAAGGGAGGCGTTTAAAAATGGATAAAAAAGAACTTGAAGTAATCAAGCAAGCTATTTTAAACGAGGTAGAAGGATATGAGTTTTATAAGATGGCAGCTAACTCTGCTAGCGGTGATAGTAAGACTGCTCTTTTAGAACTTGCAAATGAGGAATTGAAGCATGTTGAGTATTTAAAGGGACTATTTGAAAAGATCAAAGACGACAAGGATGATGATATTCAATTAGCTTTGGAAACAGATATTCCTTCCCCGAATATTTACAAGTGGGAAAATGTAGAGAGGGAGCAGATATCTCTTGCTATGTCAGTATTTAACATAGGAATTCAAATGGAAAGAGATTCTATTGCTTTCTACGAGGACGCAAAAGAAAACACCCAGCATGAACAAGCTAGGGAACTTTACGATGTTTTAGCAAAGTGGGAGAAAGTCCACTTAGATCAATTTGTGGATCAGTACAATATTCAAAAGGAAAACTGGTGGAACGATCAAAATTTTGCACCATTTTAGTCTAAGATGATGGAGGAATGAAGATGAAGGAAATTTATTTAGCAGGAGGATGTTTTTGGGGGGTAGATGCATATCTATCTAAAATAGAAGGAGTAGTCGAAACACATGTAGGCTATGCCAATGGACATGTAGAGTCTCCAAGCTATGAAAGAGTCTGTACTGGAACTACAGGGCACACGGAGACTACTTATGTGAAATATGACGAAAACAAAGTAAGTCTGGAGAAAATATTGAATAAGTTCTGGGGGATAATCGACCCTACACTTGTCAATAGACAAGGGCCTGATATAGGGAGTCAATATAGAACTGGTATATACTATGTAGATGATGCAGACCTTCCAGTAATTAATAAGACATTAGAAGAAGTAAAGAAAAAATATGATAAGCCTATAGCTACAGAGATCATTCCACTTAAATCTTACTATAAGGCAGAAGAGTATCATCAAGATTATTTGAAGAAAAATCCTGGTGGCTATTGCCATATAGACTTAAACAAATAAAAGAGATCCCAAATGGGGTTTCTTTTCTTGCATAAAATAATAAGAGGTGATTAATATATTTAAACTAGATCCGATAAAGAATATGAATGATGAAGAAAAACTAAGGTATATGATTGTCTTGGCCAAATCACAGATAAGCTCAGAAAAGGATACTCTTGCAAACATATCCAATTTAACTGCTATAATTAAGGCCTGTGTAGATAATTTGAACTGGGCAGGTTTTTATTTTTTAAGGGGAGATGAGCTTGTGCTTGGACCATTTCAGGGATTACCAGCCTGCAATAGAATACTTCCTGAAAAAGGCGTATGTGGCCATGCAGTTAAGACTGGTCAAGTACAGATGGTCCCAGATGTAGATCTTTTCCCAGGTCACATTGCCTGCGATGATGCATCTAAGTCTGAGCTGGTCATACCAATTATCAAGGAAGGCAGGACCTATGGAGTGCTGGACCTAGATAGCCCTAGAAGAGAAAGATTTACAGATTTAGAAAGGGACTATTTTGTAAAATTAGTAGATTTATTAAATGAAAGCATAGATTGGAAAAAGATAATATAGAATAGTTTTCAAATATTTTATATACTTTAAGTTGAAAATAGGGTATTATTATTGTAAAGACATAAAAGGAGGTATTCCAATATGGATAAAGAAAAAGAAGTTTTCGAGGCTAGTGATGAATACTGTGGTGAATGTGGTTGCGGAGTAGATTGTGACGATCCCTTGCACCATGCAAGAGAAGACTTAGACTTTGAAAATTTAGATGAAGATTTAATCATGCATCTTGTACTAGAGGACGATAGTGAGTTGGAATGCATGGTACTAGGATTCTTTGAGGTAGATGAGAGTGAGTATATAGCCCTTCTTCCTGTAGATGAAGAAAAAGCAGATGCTGGAGTGCTATTATATGAATATGTAGAATTAGAAGACGAGGCCTTTGACCTTTTGTCTATAGAAGATGATACTGAGTTTGAGTTGGTCTCTGATGCCTTTGCTGAGCTTTTTACTGAAGAGGATTTGACTGGACTCATAAGTCCTGAAAATGAAGACAAGGATGAATTTGTTGAACATGAAAATTATGATAAATTAGACGATCAAAATGACAAGTAGTACTAGGTTAATATAATATAAAAGAGATTTCTTATGAAATCTTCTTTATATAAACATGGGGGTATAGTATGTATAAGTTGATAGCAATGGATTTAGATGGTACATTGCTAGATGATAATAAAGATATAAGTCGAGAAAATCTAATCTTTATAGATAAGGCTATTGAGACTGGATATGAGATAGTTATCGCTACAGGTAGAGGATATTCTTCGGCTAAAAGTATAATAGAAAAAATAGATAGCCATGTAACTATACTCGCAAATAATGGAAACATAGTCAAACACTCATTTGATGATAAGGTTATAATATCTAAATATTTAGATAAAAAAGACTTTAGAAATGTAGTTGAGGCTGGCAAAAAAAGAAAGTTAGATCCAATTATCCATATTGATGGCTATGCTTATGGCTATGATATAGCTGTGGAACATGGAGATGACTATTTAGGATATTACAATTACTTGAAAAATAGCATTAGTCACAGAAGAATTAAAAATCTAGACAATATAGAAGAAGGTATATTAGCTGTTGTATACCCTGGAAAATCTGACCAGCTCAATAGCTTCTATAGAGAACTGAAAGAAGAATATCCTGGAGTATATAGTGCCCATGTGATTGAAAATATGGAGATTGCAGAGGCATTTTTAGAAGTGATGAATCCCGAGGGAACAAAATGGTTAAGCCTGGTAGAGTATGCCAGCAGCAAGGATATAAAGCCAAAGGAAATAATAGCAATAGGTGACAACAACAATGATACATCTATGATAAAGGGTGCAGGACTTGGTATTGCTATGGTAAATGGGAGTGAGTCTTTAAAGAGGAAGGCTGACATAGTCACTGCTAGGGATAACAATGAATCAGGTGTTGCCTTTGAACTCAGTAAAATCCTAAAGATCTAAGAGAGGGAGATTGTTTTGCACGAAATAAAAGTCTACAAGACCTACTCAACTTACTTGAGGAATAAGTTTGGTGAAAAGGTATATAAACTTCCAGTATCACTTCCCCTTACTTGCCCAAATAGAGATGGTAGTGTGGGTGAGAATGGTTGTATATTTTGCGGAGAAGAAGGTGGGTCTTTTGAAAACCTCTCATCTTCTATTTCAGTAAAGGAACAATTGGAAAAGAACAAGGAGTATATAGGTAAAAGATACAATGCTAAAAAATTCATAGCATATTTCCAAAACTTTACAAATACCTACATGCCCTTTGAAGACTTCAAAAAATATATCCAGGAGTCAATTATAGATGACATAGTTGGAATATCTATATCTACAAGGCCAGATGCTGTAGATGACAGATATTTAGGTTTTTTAGAGGATATAAAAAGAGAATATGATCTAGAAATAACAGTTGAGCTAGGCCTTCAAACTGCAAACTATCACTCTCTTTTAAAGATAAATAGAGGCCATGGCCTAGGAGAATATATTGATGCAGCCTTGAAACTGAAAAAACATGGCCTTAGGAATTGTACTCATTTAATACTGAATCTGCCCTGGGACAATGATTTAGATGTATTGGAAAATGCAAAGCTCATGAGTGCCTTGGGCGTAGAGGAGATAAAACTTCATGCTCTCTATATAGTAGAGGATACTGCTCTGGGAGATATGTATAAAAAAGGTCAAATAGATCTTATCTCAAGAGATGAGTATTTGGAAAGAGTTATACTCTTTTTAGAGCATCTAGATCCAGATATCGTCATACAGAGGATAATAGGTAGGGCCCCTCAGGAGAATACATTATTTGTAAACTGGGATGAATCCTGGTGGAAGATAAGAGATA